>NZ_JBPCKQ010000107.1:0-14024 GCF_051004135.1 Ornithinimicrobium sp. | reverse complement strand
GCGGGTCCCGGCACCTCGGCCTGGCCCGCGCGTTGGTCACCGAGATGCCCGCCACGCTGGGTGCGTTGACCGCCGGGGACATCACCGAGTGGACCGCGACGTTGCTGGTCCGGGCCACCGGGTGCCTGAGCGTGGAGCACCGCCAGGTCGTCGATGAGACCCTCGCACCGCGGTTGGCCGAAATGTCGGACCGGCAGGCCGAGGCCGCCGCTCGGGCCGCGGCCTACGCGTTGGACCCCGAAGTGTTCGTGGCGCAGGGCCGCAAAGCGCAGGCAGACCGGCGGGTCACGCTGCGCCCGGCACCGGACACCATGTCGATCCTGTCCGGGCTCCTGCCGGTGGCCGACGGGGTCGCCTGCCACGCCGCGTTGGACGCCGCGGCCAAAGCACAGCGCGCCCAGGGCGACCCGCGGACCCTGGACCAGCTACGCGCCGACATCCTGGTGCAACGCCTGACCGGCCTCGCCTCGGTGCAGGACGGGTATGAGGTGCAGATCCAGGTCGTGATGACCGACTCCGCCCTGTTCGACCAGGCCGCCGACCCCGCCCGGGTGCCCGGCTTCGGACCCATCCCCGCCCCCACCGCCCGGCACCTGGCCTTCACCGGCACCACCCGGACCAGCGAACACGACAACCACGACGCACCAGACCTCGACGCAGCAGCGGACAGCCCGAGCGGTCCAGACACCGAGCACAACCAGGACACCGAGCACAACCAGGACGAAGGGGCACAACCAGGACGAGGGGCCGCAGCAGGGCAGCAACCGGCCTCGGCGCACGGGGCGACGGTCCGCGTGGATCCGGCGACTGTTCCTGTCCCCCCTCGACGGGTCCGTGGCCGACCGCGACACCCACCGGCGCCGGTTCGACCCCGCCGTGCGCGAGCTACTGTTCGCCCGCGACCAACACTGCGCCACCCCCTGGTGCGACGCCCCGAGCCGGCACGCCGACCACATCGTGGCCCACACCGACGGCGGCCCCACCACGCCGGACAACGGGCAAGGACTGTGCGAACGCTGCAACTACGACAAGGACACCCCCGGCTTCAGCGCCGCCCCCGGCCGCGAACCCGACGGGCGGCGCGTCACCCGGCTCACCACCCCCACCGGCCACACCTACGAGCACCACCCACCCCCCAGCCCTGGACGGCGTCCCCGACCTGCACCGCCGCGACACCCCAGCCCGCACCGGCACCACCAGCCACACCGGCGCCAGCACCACCAGCCACACCAACCGCGACCACCCCGGACAAGCCCGCGCACCCGACACCGGCTGACCAAGACGGTGCGAGGCTCCCCTCACCCCTCCAGCACGTAGTGAATCCCCGCGAGGTGGGAGCGCCATCGAGTGACAGCGCCGGCCACGGACGCCGGATCGCGGTCGGAGTCCAGCGCCGCGCCGATCAGCTCGGCGAGCTCTGGCAGATGCTCCGTCCGGACTCCCAGGCGGACCAGCTCGGGGGTGCCGATCCGCAGCCCGTTGAGGTCACCCTCGACCGGGGTGTCGGGAAGGCCGATGCCGCAGGCCAGCAGGTTGGCCGCGCGCATCCGCCGCGCCGCCTGCTGCCCGCCGCCCCACCGCTGCGCCCGCACGGCGAACTGGTGGGAGCGGGTGGCCCCGTCGGCACCCTCGAAGACCGGCACCCCACGTGCCGCCAGCTCCTCGGCCAGCGCGCGGGCCGTGGCCACCATCGCGACGGCATACTCCCGGCCCACCGCCTGCCAGTCCACCATCGTCACCACGAGCGCTGCGGCCCGGCCGGCGTCGAAGTTGGCCGTCAGCCCCGGGTGGGCGATCAGGTCGACCCGCTGCGCGATCGTCGCGTCGTCGGTCACCAGCAGCCCGCCGGCCGGACCGCCCAGGCTCTTGTAGGTGCTCATCGTCATCAGGTGCGCCCCCTCGTGCAACGGGTTCGGCCAGGCAGCGCCTGCAATCAGCCCGCACACGTGTGCCGCGTCGAACAGGACCGTGGCCCCGACCTCGTCGGCGATCTCGCGCACGGCCGCGACGGGGTGGGGATAGAGGTTGAGGCTGGCGCCGAGCGTGATCAGCCGCGGACGCACCCGGTGGACCAGGACACGCAGCGCGTCGACGTCGACGGTGTAACCGTCCGAGACCACCGGCGCCGGCACCGTGCGGAGCCGGTACATGCCCGCCGACCCGGCGCCGTGGTGGGTGACGTGCCCGCCGATGGAGACCGGTGGCGCGATGATCGTGTCACCGGGCACACAGGTCGCCATAAAGGCGTAGAGGTTGGCGATCGCTCCCGAAGGGACGCGGATCTCGGCATACCTGGCCCCGAAGACGGCGGCCGACAGCTCGGCGGCGAGGACTTCGATCTGCTCGATGGCCTCCAGCCCTGTCTCGTACTTCTGGCCCGGGTAGCCCAGCGACGGGCGGGAGCCGAGCCCCGCCGACAGCATCGCCTCCGCGCGCGGGTTCATGACATTGGTGGCGGGGTTGAGGTTGACGCAGTCCCGGTCGTGGATGCGCCGGTTGTCCGCGACCAGTCGATCCAGCTCGGTCAGGTTCTCGGCTCCGGTGCGCCCGGTCGTCGCGGCAGCGACCGACTGCACAAGCTCCTCGCTGGGCACGGGCACCCAGGGTCGGTGGGCGAGGGCGGTCATGACGTGCTCCTTTCAGCGGGGGTCTCCAACTGGGCCTGCAGTTGCTCGATCAGTCGGTGGACCGCCGGGCGTCGTGTGGTGGTGCTGCGGTAGACCGCAATGAAGCGCCGGGTCGGCGCGGCCCCCCGCAACGGCACGACGTGCACCGAGTCCGGCAGGGGAGGCCGGCCGTGCCGGGGCAGCAGGCCCACGCACAGTCCCGCACCGACGAGGGCCACCTGGGAGGCGTACTCCTCGGCGCGGAAGTCCATCCGCGGGCGCTCGGTGTGCTCGCGGAGCATGGCCAGGATCCACCGGGTGCAGATGCCGCGAGACACGTCCGTCACCCAGACGTCGTCGACGACCTCAGAAAGATCGGCGCTGCCCGCCGCCCCGAGCCGGTGGCCTGCCGGCACGACCAGTTCGACGACGTCGTCGACCAGATAGACCGCCTCGACCCCCGCCCCGAAGGCTGCCTGGTCGTGCACCCAGTCGTGGACCAGGGCCACGTCCACCCGGCCGCCGACGACTGCCAAGTGGCCTGCGTCCGGCGACATCTCCCGAAGCCGCAGGCGCAGTCCCGGGGCCTGCGCAGCCAGCGCACCGAGCGCGGGGGAAGCCACGCCGCGGATGGCCGAGGGGAAGCAGGCCACGCGCAGCGTGCCGGTCAGCTCGTCCTCCAGCTCCTCCAGGCGGGCCTGGGTCGTCTCCCCCGTCGTCTGCATCGTCCGGGCCGCGTCGACGAGCACCAGCGCGGCATCGGTCAGCACCACACCCCGTCCGGCCGGCTCCAGCAGGGTACGGCCGACCTCGCGCTCCAGCTTGGCGATCTGCTGGCTGACCGCGGAGGGCGTATAGCCCAGTGACCGGGCAGCGGCCGCCACGGATCCCTCCTCGTGCACGGCATACAGGAAGGGCAGACGGGACCACTCGAACATGAAGCGATACTAACGTATATTGTTATCTTCTGTATGCTTGTGCTTACTACACGAAATTGTCACACTAGCCGTGGGTCGCCATGCGGAGGCCCCCGACCGGCGGCGGACCTGCCGGCGGACTGAAGGACACAAACATGTTCCTGCTCATCACCATGCTCCTCGCCGTGACCGTGGGCCTGGCCGTCGTCGGCCACCTCAGCGCCCCCGCCACCCAGCGCAAGGAATGGTCCAGCTGGACGATGCGCGACCTGCTGGCCACCGCCTACCGGGGCAACGACACGCTGGCCGAGGGCCCGCGCTACCAGTACGACCACATCGCCCGGACGGCCCCGACCTTCCGCTGAGGCCCGCTCGGCCCAGCGCCGAGCCACCGATGAAGCCGCACCCCCGGATGAAGCGGGGCCGTGCGGCTTCCGCGTCTGCGGCCGCGACCAGACCGCATCCAGGCTCGTGGCGCATGATGGGCCGATGAGCTGGGACCACGAGGGCATCCCCCGGCCCCCGGCGCGACGTCGGCGACGGCGGCGCGGGTCCGCCCTGGCCGGCGTGTTCAACACGCTGGTCGTCGCGGGGGTGGTGACCGCAGGGGTGGTCGCCTGGCACCCGGCATACGAGCTGGCCGACCTCACCGGCTTGATCGGGGTGGAGCAGGAGCGGCTGACTCCCGCCCCGGCGAGGCTGGCCGGTGAGGGGTCCTTCACCTTTGGGATGACGCAGCCGGGCAGCTCCGACCCGGTCGGCTACGACCCCTGCCAGGAGATCGAGATCGTGATCAACCCGGTCGGGGCGCCGCAGCGGTATGCCGAGCTGGTCGATACGGCCGTTGCTCGCACCTCGGCCGCCACGGGGTTGACCCTGCGGGTAGTCGGCGAGACCGACGACCGCAACTTCACCCGGCGCGGGCCGGGAGACCCGGTGCTGGTGGCCTGGGCCAACGAGGACGAGGCCCCTGAGCTGACCGGCGACATCGCCGGGATCGGGGGCAGCACGGCACTGCAGCGGATGGGCCACGCGAAGTACGTCTCCGGCATCGTCGTGATCGACCTGGACGTGCCGTTCTGGAACCGGGGCCACGCCTCGGCCCAGGTGATCATGGACCACGAGTTCGGGCACCTGGTCGGGCTGGGCCACGTCGCGGACCGCGGCGAGCTGATGAACGCCACCCCCACCCGCGACTCCTACGGCCCCGGTGACCTGGAGGGCCTGGCCGAGCTCGGCAACATCACCTGCGGCTGAGCCGCGCCCACTGCGGTATGTCGTGTCGCCGGCCCCCGTCGAGGCACTCGCTTGCGTCGGTCGCCCGTGCAGGTCGGCGGCCTACGGATGCGCCCGCTCTCCGCGGGCCGCGCGCTCGGCCGTCTGCGTGACCCGGGAAGTCCGGGTGGCCGGTCGCTTGTTGGTTTCACTCCACCAAGAGCCCTTGCGGCGCGGCGACACCCAGACCATGGAGCGGGTCCCGTCCAGGCTGCGCGACGTGCTGTCGATCCAGCCGTAGCACAGGGCCGCCCGGACGGCCTCGTGGATGCTCAGGTTGGGCACAGGCGCCGCCTTCTTGCGGATCACCAGCCACACCCCGCTCCCTCGGTCGTGGTGCTGCTCCAGCCAGTCCCGCCAGTCTGGACATCCTCGGGCTCGAAGCGCTCGCCGGTCTCCGACATCTGCCGATCATGCCCCGGCGAGGCTCCCCCGCGAAAGAGCGCGCCGTCCGGGGTCGGGATCGACAAGTGCGAGCCGGCGTCGTCACCTCCGGTGTGCCGTCAGAGGGTGATGCGGGCGCGGAACAGCCGGTGACCGGCGGTCGCGAAGTAGGTCGCCTGCAGTGTGCGCACATCGACCTGCTCGTCGGAGCTCCCACCACCGGAGTCGACAGTGGCCACACTATGTTTTACCCTCGCTTTACGTGATTGAGAGATTTGGCATACTTAGGTCTTACCCCAGGGGGAAGCTCATGAAGGTCCGCGTGCTGCTCGTCAGCCTGCTCGGCACCGTTTTGCTCCTTGCCGGTCTCGGCCCGGTCCACGCCACGCAGGCCGCTCGGCTCGCAGCACCCGCAGCGGTGCCATCGGCGGAGGGCGCAGGGCTGGGCCGCGACACTGCGGCTGCTTCGTGCTGGGAGATCAAGGCGCTGCGCCCGGACTCGGTCGACGGCACCTACTGGTTGCTGACCCCGGCGATGACCGGGCCGGCGCGCTTCTGGTGCGACATGACCACCGACGGCGGGGGGTGGGTGCGGATCGGCAGCGGCCGGGAGCAGTGGACCACGGCATACGAGGGCAAGGGTCGTCCGGACTATCTGTGGGGCGAGACGCCGACGCTGACCCGAGCCATCCAGCTTCCTGCCACCACGGTCGACGCCCTGATCGACGGTCACCGGGTCGACGACCTGAGCGACGGCGTGCGGGTGCGGCGTGCGGAGAACGTCGCCGGCACCGCGTGGCAGGATCTCCGGTTCACCTTCGCCGATCGGGACCGATGGGTGTGGACGATGGGCGCTGAGCACCGGGTCGACACCTGGAGCTTCGACGGCGCATCGGGCTCGGGTGGTCAGACCAGGAACTTCGGGTCCGACCAGGGCCTGCGCCGGGTCAACGCCACCACGCAGTCCGACCAGAGCTTCAACTGGGGATTCGCCTACGGCACCCAGGTGAGCGGCACCCCGGCGCCGAGTCCTACCTGTGGTCGGCCACAGCCGGACAGGGCAGTGCGCTGCCGTATGCCGAGGTCTACCTGTGCCCGCGGCTGCGCAGTGCAGACCTGGACTTCCCGGCGGTCCCCGACTCGGGGACCGCACCGATCGCGCTGCCCCAGGTGCCGGACTCCCGTGCGCTGCCCAACCCGTGGGGAGTCAGCGGCATCGCCGGCAGCACCTCGATCGAGGGCAACGTCGAGGTGCAGGCGTTCGAGCAGATCGGCAACGTGATGTATGTCGGGGGCAACTTCCGCGACGTCCAGCGCGACAGCTCGGGCACCGGGCGGGTGCGGCAGTCGTTCCTGGCCGCGTTCAACGCCACCACGGGTGAGTACCTGCCCGGCTTTGCACCGACCGTCAACGAGCAGGTCCGGGCACTGAAGGCGCTGCCGGGCGGCCAGCTCGCCGTCGGCGGAGACTTCACCACCGTCAACGGTCGACCGGTCGCGGGGCTGGTCTCGCTGAACCCGAGCACCGGAGCCACCACGCCAGGGTGGGGCACCAAGATGGAGAACAACATCGCGCCGGGGGTCGTGCGGGTGCGCGCGCTCGACGTGTCCGGGCAGCGGCTCTACCTGGGTGGCCTGTTCACCCACCTCAGCAGTGCGGACGGCACCGGGCGGACGTATGCGCGCAACGCCGGCCGGGTCGACGTCGCCACTGGCCGACCCGATGCGTGGAATCCGGAGTTCAACAGTGGGGTGTGGGGCCTGGACGCCAGTGACGACGGGAGCCGGGTCTACTACGCCGGCCACTTCGGCACCTCCCGCGACCAGGCCGCGCTGCGGGCCGCGGCCGTGCTGACCACGGCCGGTGCACCGTTGGACCCCACCGCGTGGAACCCCAACTGGAGCTCATCCAACACCAACTACCAACAGGCGATCGCCCAGGCCGGGGACCGGGTCTGGGCAGGTGGATCCGAGCACAGCCTGTTCGGGTTCTCCACCAGCACCTACGAGCGGGTCCGGGGCAACATCACCAAGCGCGGCGGTGACTTCCAGGCCATCGACACCGCGGGCCAGCAGCTGTTCGCCGGATGTCACTGCACCAACTTCGTCTACCAGGACGCCTACACCTGGAGCAACGTCGGCACCTCCTGGTCCCAGGCCGACGCGATCGGCTGGTTCGGACTGTGGGACACCGCCAGCGGGGCCTACCGGCCGCACTTCACCCCCGAGCTCAGCATGCGCCTGGGTCAGGGGATCCGGGCCCTCGAGGTCGCCGACGACGGGATCGTGTGGGCAGGCGGCGACATCACCACCGGCCGGACCACCGCCGGGGGCCGCTGGCTGGGTGGCTTCGCCCGATTCGCCCCGCTGGACTCCACCCCCCCGGCCGCGCCGACCAACCTGCACGTGACCTCCACATCCGACACGACAGTGGACCTGGCGTGGGACGCCGCCGCCGGGTCCCCCCGCGGTTATCAGATCCTGCGCGACGACCGCGTCGTGTCACGCACCAACGGTGGGCGCACCGCGACGGTCGACCGTGCCGGCGAGGGCCGGTTCTTCGTGCGGGCGGTAGACGCGCGGGGCAACGTCTCGGCCAGCACCCCGGTGCTGAAGGTCGAGCCTGCCGACGACGGTGTCGACCGGCTGTCCGGGACCGACCGCTTCGGCACCGCAGCCGTGATCGCCCAGTCCTACCCCGCCGGCCTGGACACCGTCTACGTCGCCAACGGCCTCAACTTCCCCGACGCCCTGGCCGGAGCCGCCCTGGACACCCTGAACCCCCAGCGCATCGTCGTCCTCGGCGGCACCTCCGCCGTCAACAACACCGTCAAGGACCAGCTGACCCGCTACATCCGCTGACGATCGCGGCTCAGTCCTCCCAGCCCCAGAGCTCCTGGGCCCAGCCGGGTCGGCGCGAGCCGAGGTAGGAGCCGACCACGGCCGCGCCGAGATCGTCGAGCTCAGGGGCGACCACACGCCCCTCGACCCGGGCGGCCATCTGGTCGACGAACCGGGCCAGTCCGCGGTCGTCCCCGAGGCGGAAGAAGGTGGTCTGCGCGCCGAGCCGGCCGCACTGGTCCAGCCCCCGGACGCTGCGAGCGATGGTCAACGGATGCGGCGGGTAGTCGAAGAACACCTCTCCGCCGGGCTCCAGGTGCGCCGTCGGCTCACCGTCGGTGACGATCAGCAGCACCGGCTGGGCGCTGGGATGCTTGCGGAAGTGCCGGGCCGCCAGCAGCAGACCGTGGTGCAGGTTGGTGCCCTTGTCCCACTGGGCGTCCAGCCCGGTGAGCTGCTCGATCTGCATCACCTCGGCATACCGGCCGAAGCCGATCACCTGGAGTGCGTCCCCGCGGAACCGGGTGCTGATGAGTTGGTGCAGGGCGAGAGCGGTGCGCTTCATCGGCACCCACCGGCCCTCCATGGCCATCGAGAAGGATGTGTCCACGAGCAGCGCCACCGCGGCCTGGGTGCGGGCCTCGGTCTCCTGCACCTCCACGTCGGCCACACTGAGCCGCACCGGTCCCCCACCTTCGGCCGCGGTGCGGGTCTGCGCGTTGAGCACGGTGCGGGTGACGTCCCACGGCTCGGTGTCGCCGAACTCCCACTCCCGGGTGGCGCCGCTGCGCTCCCCCGCCGCACCGGCCCGCCGCAGGTCACGCGCGCCCGCGCGCCCGGACATCCGCTGGGCGACGTCCTTGAGCAGCGACTTGCCGAGCTGCCGCATCGCCTTGGGCGACAGCTTGAGCTGACCGTCGGCGCCACGCTGCAACAGCCCGGAGTCACGCAGGGCGCGCTCCAGCTCGCTGAGCGTCCGGGCCTCCACGGCTGCGTCCGCTCCGAGCTGCCGGGTCAGCGCATCCAGGTCGACGTCGCCCATCTGCGCCCCGGCGTACTGCTGCGACAGCTGCTCGGCCAGGTCGTCCAGGTCGGCCAAGTCCTGCAGCGCCCCGGTGCCGTCGCCCAGGCCCAGACCCTGCTCCCCGTCAAAGCGCTCGGAGCCGCCCCAGTCCTCCCCGGGCCGCAGCGCGCGCAGGTGATCATCGAGCTGGGTCAGCGAGCTCATCAGGTCCGGGGAGCCGAACGCCTGCGCCGCCAGGGCGTCGAGCTCGTCGCGCTGCTCCTGGGTCATCGAGTTGCGCATCCGCTGCGCGGCGGCGGCCCGGGCGGCGAGGGCGTCGAGGAGCTCCTGGACGGTCTGCGGCTGCTCCGGGAAGAAGTCGCCGTGCTTGGCCATGAAGTCGGCGAACTGCTGGTCGGTGTCCTCGCCCAGCCGGTGCGCCTCGAGCAGGGCGTTGAGGTCCTGCAGCATCTCGTTGACCGCGGCCCGGTCGGCGTCGGTGGCACCCTCCAGGGCCTGCTTCATGCCGGCGAAGCGCTGGTCCAACACCTCCCGGCCGAGCAGGTCCTTGATCTGCTCGTAGTCGGCCCGGGCGTCGCTGCTGTGCCAGGGGTAGTCGCTCAGCTCGGAGACCGCCGCGGCCGTCGAACCCGGCAGAGCCTCGATCTGCATCTCGGCGAAGCGAGCGTCCTCGCCCATCTCGCGGGCCAGCTGCTTGCGCTCGCTGAGCACGGCACGGTCGAGCAGCTCGCGGATCTGGGCCATCGTGCCGTCGAGGTTATGGCGCTGCAGCAGCTCACGGCGCTTCTCGGCCACCCGGCGGGCCAGCTCGTCGAGCCCCTGTTGGTCCCGGCCGCCGCGGCGCAGAAACTCACGCATCGCCCGCTCCGGGGAGGCGCCGGCCATGACGTCGTCGCCGATGGCCGCCAAGGCCTCGGCCAGGTCGACGGGAGGCGCGAGCGGGTCCGGCCCGCCGGCATACCTGCCGTAGCGGGAGCGGTGTCGGTCGTCCCGGCGCATCGTGTGCTCCTCAGCCGTAGAGCTTCTCGCCGGTCTCGGTGGACTCCTTGGAGACCTTGCGGGCGAGGTAGAGGCCCTCCAGCGCGAGCTCGATGGCGCTGGCGCGCTCGCCGTCGTTGGTGGCGCCGAGCCGGTCCATCACCTGGTCGTAGACGTCGGACTCGCCGAGCACGGGCAGCCCCGCGAGCACGTCGAGGGCAGTGACCTGCTCGCCGGTGGTGACGCTCGACCCGCCCTCCAGCGCCTCGACCAGCAGACCCAGGTCGATGCCGCCCAGCCGGTGTCGCACGGTGTCGGCGGTGGCCCGGCGCAGCAGATGATCGAGGATCTCGCGCTCCCGGCCCTCCTCTCCGGACTCGAACTCGACCTTGCCGCCGAGGACGTCGACGGCCGGCTCCAGGTCGACCACGCGAGCGACGGCGTGCGGCTCGGCCTGGGTGGTCGCCCGGTGCAGGGCGGCGGCGGCCACGGTCTCGGCGCCGGCGATCGAGAATCGCGCAGACACCCCCGATCGCTGGTCGACGGCGCCGGACTCGCGCAGCGAGCGGGTGAAGCGGGCCAGGATCTCGACCAGGTGCTCGGGCACGGTCGCGACGAGGTCGGCCTCCTGGGCGATCACCGCGACCTCGTCCTCCAACACCACGGGGTAGTGCGTCCGGATCTCGGCGCCGAAGCGGTCCTTGAGCGGGGTGATGATGCGTCCCCGGTTGGTGTAGTCCTCCGGGTTGGCGCTGGCCACCACGAGCACGTCGAGATCGAGGCGCAGGATGTAGCCCCGGATCTGGATGTCGCGCTCCTCCATCACGTTGAGCATGGCGACCTGGATGCGCTCAGCCAGGTCGGGGAGCTCGTTGATGGCGACGATCCCGCGGTGTGAGCGAGGGATCAACCCGAAGTGGATGGTCTCCGGATCGCCCAGCGAACGGCCCTCGGCGACCTTCACCGGGTCGACGTCACCGATCAGGTCGGCCACGGAGGTGTCCGGGGTGGCCAGCTTCTCGGCATACCGCTGCGAGCGGTGTCGCCAGGTGACCGGGAGGTCGTCGCCGAGCTCACCGGCACGCCGGACCGAGGTCGGGGTGACGGGTGCGTAGGGGTGTTCGCCCAGCTCGGAGCCCGCGATGACCGGGGTCCACTCGTCGAGCAGCCCGACAAGGGTGCGCAGCAGCCTGGTCTTGCCCTGGCCGCGCTCGCCGAGCAGCACGATGTCGTGTCCGGCGAGCAGCGCCCGCTCCACCTGGGGGATGACGGTGTCCGCGAAGCCGTGCAAGCCGGGCCACGGGTCCTCCCCCGCGGCCAGCGCGGCGAGCAGGTTGGCTCGAATCTCCTGCTTGAGGCTGCCCAGTTCGTGCCCGGAGTCGCGCAGGCCGGCGAGCGTGGTGTCGGCGGGACGGTCGGTGGACTGCGCGGGGTGCGTCACTACTTCACGGTAACTCCGAAGGCTGACAGGCGTATGTCGCGGGCGTTTCCATTCGCCACCGGCCGTCGTCACCCGTCGCCGGTATGCCGATGCGCGCGGCGGCCGGCAGTGGCTACGGTGAGCGGTATGACGCGTGCGGACCAGACCACGCTGGGCGCCCCCGCCGGGCTGTGCGGCCAGTGCGTACATGCCCAGGTCAACCAGACCCGGCGCGGCCCGGCATACCTGCGTTGCTTGCGCGCCGCCTGGGACGAACGGATGACACGCTACCCCCGGCTCCCGATGGCCCGGTGTCCTGGCTTCGAGCCGGGTAGCTGATCCCGAGGCGTCACGCCGCGGGATCACCAGGCCCCCATCATCCCGAGGTCCCACTTTGAATCAGATCTTGTCAAGATTGGGTAATGTGATGGTAAATTACCTTCTGTGTCCGCCAATGTGGTTACCGTGAGCCGATCGCTGCTCGGCCGCGTCACGGTGAAGTGGTTCGATGATGAGGACGCCGCAGAGCGTGACGCCTGGGTGGCCAAGGCCACCGCCCGCGGCGCGGAGGTGCGTGGTGACCACACCCCGCAGGACTGCCTGGCCGCGACGTGCACCCAGACGCTTCTCGAGGACGGTGTCGACCTGAGCTGGCGGGCGACGCACCGTAGGGATCGCCGCCTGGGCCACTACCTGCCCGTGGCCTGAGGGCAACGGCGGGCGGTGCCGCGGCGCTACGCCCGGGGCCGCGCCCCTCGCGACACCTATCTGCAGATCATCGGCAGGCATAGACACGGTCCGTGGGCCGCACGAGATTCGGCAGGTCGAGTTCGATCGAGCGACTTGGAGGTCGCAGATGGTGTGACAACCGGAGCAACAACACCTACGCCAAGCTGTTGGAGTGTGTCCGTCTGGACGGCGTGCGAGAGCACCAAGCCGCGTCATCGACCCCCAGCGGGAAGGTCGCCGAGGAGTGCGGCCCGGCGACCCGCAGGCGGCCGATCTCCGTGGCCGCCTGCCGCGCCTGCGGCTCCTGCGCCTGTGGCCAGACCGCACGGACGTCGCCCTCGGCAGACAGCAGCGCCGAGCGAGGCGGTGAGCCGCTCCTGACCGGAGCGGGCCAGCAACCCCCAGTAGGCCCGCGCGATCTTCAGGAACGGGGTCGGCGAGGGCACCGTGAGCAACGGAAGTCCACGCTCCCGGCAGATCCGGGTCAGCCCGTCGGGCAGGTCGTCCAGGACCGGCCCCGGGCTCAGGGCGAGGGCCGCCACCCCAGCTTCGCCACGTATGCGGTGACGTCGGGAGCGGGGGGCCGCAACGCCATACCGGTGGTCAGCAGCAGCTCGCCACCCTCCAGGAACGGAGTCGGGTCGGTGAGCTCGCTGACGTGCACCGCCGTGACCGGCACAGAAGCGGGCGCACTTCCCGGCACGGGCACCAGGTCGGCGCCCAGGGCCGCGCAGAGCTCGGTCAGGTCGGGCACCGGGCCTCCTTCGGTTGTACATATCATCTCACCTCTGCCCGACTACCGCCGAATGGTACGAGGACGGGGGGTTCCTCGGGGCTTAGCCTGGTGGGACCCCCTTGTCGACCTCTTCTCAGGAGCCTGATGACCGACGTCGATCTCGACCTTCCGGCGCTGGAGCAGCGCCGGCTGCTGCGCACGCAGGTGCCCGGCCCCCGGTCCCGCGAGCTGCAGAGCCGGCGCGACACCGCGGTGCCACCGGGGATGGGGACGGTGCTGCCGATATGGGTGGAGCGCGCCGACGGCGGCATCGTCCGCGACGTCGACGGCAACCAGCTCATCGACCTCGGCTCGGGCATCGCGGTCACCAGTGTCGGTGCCAGCGCGCCGCAGGTGGTCAGCCGCGTGCAGGAGCAGGCCGAGCGGTTCACGCACACCTGCTTCATGGTGACCGAGTACGACAGCTACCTCGAGGTCGCCGAACGCCTCAACGCGCTCACGCCGGGCACCCACCCCAAGCGCACCGCCCTTTTCACGACCGGATCGGAGGCGATTGAGAACGCCGTCAAGATCGCCCGCTACGCCACCGGTCGCAGCGAGGTGGTGGTCTTCGACCACGCCTACCACGGCCGCACCATGCTCACCATGGCGATGACCGCGAAGGACATGCCCTACAAGCACGGCTTCGGTCCGTTCCCCGACCACGTGCACCGGGCCCCGTACGCCTACCCGTTGCGGTGGCCGACCGGCCCGGAGCACTGTGCGCAGGAGGCGCTGGCCGCCCTGGAGGAGTTGCTCGCCACGATTGGCCCCGACACGGTCGCCGCCGTCGTCGTGGAGCCGGTGCAGGGTGAGGGCGGCTTCGTCGTGCCCGACCTGGTGTGCTCGGCCAAGGCGCTCGGTGGCGGGCTGCCGCTGTCCGCCGTCACCGGCCGGACCGAGCTGATGGACGCGGTGCACCCCGGCGGCATCGGCGGCACATATGCCGGCAACCCGCTGGCCTGCGCCGCAGCCCTGGGCGTGCTGGACATGCTCGAGGACGGTGAGCTGTTGGGCGCCGCCCGGCGGATCGAGCAGAGCGTCCGCGATGTGCTGGAGCCCCTGGCGCAGGAGG
>NZ_JBPCKQ010000106.1:0-7081 GCF_051004135.1 Ornithinimicrobium sp. | reverse complement strand
TCGAGGAACGAGGGAGCGACGATGCCGTCGTAGACCACAGTGTGTCCGCGGGCGGCCAGCCCTCCGGCTGATGCCGCTGCGCCCTTGACCACCGTCTCGTTCTGCTGCTGGGCCTCGGGTCTCCACGGTGCGATGTGACCCTGGTCGATGAACCGGAAGAAGGCATCCCCGGGGACCATGGCGCTCGGCTCAAACATGCGGGTCACGATGTGGGCCACGGTGGTCTTGCCCGCCCCTGGCGGCCGGTGACGCTGACAAGATCAGACACGTCGGCCATCATGTCTTATCCGCTTAGGGGATGATCGGACTGAAGATCAACACCTGTCAGAGGAGGCAGTCGTCGTGATCATCTGGATCAACGGGGCTTTCGGGGCCGGCAAGACGACCCTGGCCCAGCAACTTCATCAGCGGATCCCCGAGGCGCTGGAGTTCGATCCAGAGTATGTCGGCTATCTGCTGCGCAAATGGGTGCCCATGCCCAGCAGCGGTGACTTCCAGGACATCCGACTGTGGCGGACATTGGTCGCAGACTTCGCCATCGGCATGGCGCAGGAGTTCCAGAGACCGCTGATCGTGCCGATGACGCTCATCCACCCCGGCTACCGCCGCGACGTCTTCGAGCGCATCCAGGAGGCTGATGTGCGACTGCTGCACGTCTTTCTCGAGCTGCCGGCCGAGGAATTGCGGCGACGCATCCAAGCCCAGGTTCTGGACGCCGACGACGCGGCCGCGGATGCCGCCGCGCGAGCCTTTCGGCTGGCGCACGTCGAGCGTGGGGTAGCCACCCCGACCTGCCGACGGGCACCCTGGTGTTGCGCACCGATCACCACACCCCAGAGCAGTTGGCCGAACTGGTCCTGGTTCGCGCCCGCGAGATGGTCAGCTGCAGGCCCCAGCCCCGAGGCAAGTCAACGCAGCGACAAACCGGCGCGTGGTCATGCAGATGGACCTTCGAGAGCCTCGGGCTGGAGTTGCCCGCGGCTGGCAGGCAGCGACACACGCTCAGGTGACTCCTCAGTGTCGACCCTTTTCGAACCGAGAGACCGCTCCAACTTCGTGCTCAGACGAAGGTTCGGAAACGTGCAGTCAGTCCTCTTCCGGACGGGCACCGCGGCGGTCATGGGCGGGAGACAGGCGGATCCCGGCGCGGGACAACTGTTTGGGCCCGTTCGACGTCCGGCCGATGCCGAGCTCGCTTCCCGCCCCCCGGCTGGTCAGGGCCGCCGGCGGGCTACGACGGCAGTAGTGGTGACGCCTTCGTGCATGACGTCGGCGCGGTGCTCATCGAGTGCGGCCCGCAGGGCGTGCGCATTCCCGCCGGCGCGTTCGTCCTGGAGTGCGTCAGGCGCCAAGACGCTGCCCAGATGGCCGAGCACCCAGTCAGTGTCGACCTCGTAGCTGGCCTGCCAGGTGGCGACGTGCACATCCAAACCTAGCTCCTGCAGCGCTTCAACCCGCTTGTCCAGGGTGGCAGCGTCACTGCCGCACCGCCAGGACGCAGTATCTTGGCGCACGCCCGAAGTGCCACGGTCTCGTCCATCCAGTGCAATGCATTCCCCACCACCACTGCCCCCACCGATCCAGCCAGTGACGCCGCCAACATCGGCAGGTCACCGTCGTCGCCAAGCACGCACATCACGCCTCCCTCGCGCCGGGCGTGCAACCCAGCCAGCATCTGCGGCTCAGGGTCGATCCCGACCACAACCGCGCAGTGCGCCGACAGCGGCACCGCCAGCTGGCCGGTGCCGCATCCCAGATCGATCACCACGTCGTCCTCGAACAGACCCATGAGAGCCGCCAGCTCCCGCGCTTGCACAGCGGGAAGGTCCCGGCGGTAGCGCGCGTACAGCCGGGCCGTTTGGCCGGTGAAGTCAGGCTTCATCGGCACAACATAATCGGCCAACACCGCCCGTGCGCTGAAGCGAGTTGACAGTTCGGGCGCGGGACAGCCGTCCGAAACCATGTTCACTGCGGGCGTGGCACGATAGCTCACGAGCACCACCGTTTCGAGCATCCGAGAAGCCAGGCTCCCACTTCCGCCGCGGTCGCTCGCTCGGCGGAGTTGCGCGTCAGCGGGACCAGTGCCGACCGGGTGGCGAATCAGTCGGTAGGCAGGTCGAGCACTACGGTGCCCCTGTGACCGTAGAAGTGCAGCGTGACGAGCGCGGTGGATTCGTCGTCCTGCGCGACGGGCACCCACAGTCCTACGTCGACCTGGATGACCCACAGCTGCTCGTCTTCGACTACGTGCAGCACCTGGCCTTGGCGCTGGACACGCTGCCGCCGGGGCGGCTCGCGGTCACCCACGTCGGCGGTGCAGGACTCACCCTGCCCCGCTGGGTCGAGCACACCCGCCCCGGCTCGCCGCAGATCGTCCTGGAGCCCGACGAGGAGCTGACCGCCCTGGTCCGCCGGGAGCTCCCGCTCCCCCGTCGGCACCGCATCCGCGTGCGGCCGGTGGACGGTCTGAGCGGACTGTCCGAGTTGCGCGACGACTCGGCCGACGTCGTGGTGATCGACGCGTTCGACGCCGGTCGGGTCCCCGCCGATCTCACCGGCACCGATATGGCGCAGCAGGTGCACCGTGCTCTGCGAACCAGCGGGCTGCTCCTGGTCAACCTCGCCGACGAGCCGGGGCTGCGCCACGCCGCGCGGGTCGTCGCCACCGTGCGGACGGCTTTGCCGCACGTCGCGCTGATCGGAGCCACCGAGGTGGTCAAGGGCCGCCGGTTCGGCAACGTCGTGCTGGTCGCCGGACAGCAGCCGCTGGACGCGGCGGAGCTGTCGCGCCGAGTCGCCCGGTCGGACTTCCCGACGACGTTCTGGGGCAGCGCCAGGACCGCGCGCTGGGCTGCCGGGTCCGCGCCCTTCCCGGGCGTGGGCGAGTTCTCTCCCCCACCGCCGGACCCGGGAGCCTGGCGGCGCCGGTAGCCCAAGCGACCCGCACGGCCGTTAGGTTAACCGGTGTGCACACGGCATACCTGGATCACGGCGGGCCGATCCCGCTTGCCCACCGAGGATTCTCCCGGGACGGGCTGGAGAACTCGATGGCCGCCTTCGCGGCGGCGGTCGACCTCGGATTCTGCTACGTCGAGACTGATGTGCACACCACCCGCGACGAGGTCGTCGTGGCCGTCCACGACGCGAGCCTGGACCGGGTCACCGACCGTGCGGGCGAGATCGCCGGTATGCCGTGGCGCGAGGTGCGCACCGCCCGCATCGGCGGCGTCGAGCCGGTGCCCACCCTGGAGGAGCTGCTCGGCACCTGGCCGGACTTGCGGGTCAACATCGACATCAAGAGCCCCGGCGCGATCACCCCCACGGTGCGAGTGATCGAGCGGGCCAGGGCGCACGACCGGGTGTGCATCGCGTCGTTCTCCGACCGGCGTCGCCGCGAGACGCTGCGCCGGATGAGCCGACCGGTGGTGACCTCGGCCGGTCAGGCCGTGGGCGCCGCGTTCCGAGCTGCGGCCACCCTGCCCGGACCGGCGCGGCGCTGGGGGGTCGCCCGGGCACTGCGCCACGTGGACGGGCTGCAGGTGCCCGTGCAGCACTCGGGGCTAGCGCTGGTGACACCGGCGACGGTCGCCGCCGCCCACGGGGCCGGCGCCTTCGTCCACGTGTGGACGATCAACGATCCCGACCAGATGCACCGACTGCTCGATCTCGGAGTCGACGGTCTGGTCAGCGACCGCGCCGACCTGCTCAAGGACGTCCTGGTCGCGCGCGGCCAATGGTGCTGAGGGGAGCTCGCCGCTCACCCGCCATGCGCGGGCTCAGTCGCACCCGGTGAAGCGCCACAGCGAGGCCCGGCCCCCCTGGTCGACGAACTCGAAGCCGGAGCGATCGGTCAGGACCGTGCGCAGCCCTGGGGTCGCCTCCTCCCACTTGGCGCCCTCGCTGAACGTCAGCTGATCGGCATACACATGCGTGACTCCCAGCTCGCGCACCGCCGCGCAGACGGCAGGGTTGCGATACCACTCATCGAAGTCCTGGGCGAGCAGCATCCGTTGCGGCGAACCGCTGATGGGCGTCAGCTGCGGATAGACCACCTGCACGTCGCTGCGAGCCAGCAGGTAGGGCGAGCCGGCAGTCGGCTCGCCCAGCACCACGGCATCGTCGGGCAGCGTCTCCGCCGCCCGGTCGACCATCGCGATCTCCTCCTGCTCCAGCATGGTCCCCCACGCGATCGGCCAGGTGCTGTAGGTCGAGGCCATCACCTGGGTCTGGGTGGACCAGCGCAACCCCGAGGTCAGCGCGACGATCCCGACGATCAGCGCCGCCGTGGCCACCGACACCGACACCGTGCGCCACCGCGCGAGCCGGTGCGCCAGCCAGGCCCCCGCTCCGGCGGCCAGCATGATCGCCGGGATCAGCAGCAGCTGGTTGATCCGGGAGGCCTGGGTGTACCAGAAGCCGGCCAGGATGCGCGCCGAGCTCTCGGGCGGCCCGGCGGCCAGCAGGGTCAACAGCGCGCAGGCGACCAGCGCCACGACCAGCCATCGGGCGTGCCTCCATCGGACCGCCAGGACGATGCCGGTGAGCACCAGCGCCGTGACGACGAGGTTGACCGAGGTGATCTCGTAGACGTAGATCAGCGGGTGGTCGATCAGCAGCGCTCCGATGCCCGGCCAGTACGTCGGCTGCCCACCCCGCTCATAGCTGACGATCGAGGCCACCGGCGGCGAGGAGAGCACCAGGACCGAGCCGACCACGACGATGACGGTGAGAGCCGTTGCCACCAGGGTGAGACTCCACGGGTGACCGCGACGCCAGTAGCGCCGGCCCTGCCGGGCCAGCAGCACGATCAGCAGGGGACCGGCGAGCAGCACCAGCGAGAAGAGCCCCGAGCCGTGCGAGAGGACGACGCCGGCCACCGCCCACAGCAGACCGATTCCGTATGTCGTGTGCAGCCGCCAGCCGAGATCGTGCCGGAGCCAGGTGATCCCGAGGGCCAGGGTGCCGGGCAGGCAGGCGACGGACAGCGCGAACGGCCACACCCCCAGCATCGACACCGCGACAGCCGGGAAGGTCACGTAGGTGGCGGCGAGCACGGGAGTGAGCACCAACGGCAACGCCATGGTCGGCCAGACCACCCGGGCCAGCGCCACCAGACCGCCGATCCAGATGACCGAGCCCAGCACCATCGAGGAGGCGTTGGCCGCCTCGGTCACCCGCTCGAAGCCCGGGGCGACGGCCACGATCCCGTGCCACACCGCAGGGTAGTAGGGCGCGGCGGTGTCGGCATACATGGGTGCAAGGCCGCCCAGGCTGGAGGCGTTGCCGGTGTCGCGGATGAACCACAGGGCGTTGAGGTGATAGACCGTGTCCCAAGCCTGCGGCGGCTGGTCGGCGTGCCGCATCCCGGTCATCATGGCCGCGGCCAGCACTCCCCCGCCGAGCGCCCAGGTGGCGGCCAGCCAGCCCCGCTCGGGCCGGCGCAGCTCCCGCCGGCCGGCAACCGCTACCGCGGACGGGTGGCCGAGCACGCCGAGTCCGCCACCGGTCGCCGCGGCCAGCACGACCGCGACACCGAGCGCCGCTGCGAAGGTCAACAACGTCCAGGGCAGCCCGAGCCAGCCGTAGAGGATCGCGACCACCCCCGCGTAGCCGGAGACGACCGCCGGACCGGCCCCCCACGCGACCAGCCCGCGCACCCCCAGCAGCCGGAGCACGGCATACCCGGGCAGGGTCCACAGCGCTGCCATCCCGACGAGGCCGGGCAGCACGGTCCACCAGCTCATGAGCCCCGCGTCTCGCCCCCGCCGATGGTCAGCCGCGGCACCCCGGCGAAGCGGGCCGGGTCGGTGACGCGCCGACCGTCCAGCAGCAGCCGCAGCCCCGGGAGGTCCTGCGTGCCCAGCTCGGCGTAGGCCGGGTGGTCGGCCTGCACGATGGCCAGGTCGACCGGCTCGCCCAGGTGGTATGGGGTCCAGCCGTAGGCGATGAGCTCGTCGTCGGCATACATCGGGTCGTGCACCAGCACCTGCGCGCCCCGGTCGGTCAGCGCCGCGACGGTGCCGAACACCCCGGAGAACGCGGTCTCCTTGACCTTGCCGCGGTAGGACGCGCCGAGCACCACGACGCGCAGCCCCTGCAGCGGGCCGAGCACGTCGGCGGCGCGCTGCACGGCATACTCCGGCATCGCGGCGTTGGCCTCGCGCGCGGCGCGGACGACCGTCGCGTCGGGGTCGGTGGACAGGTAGAGCCGCGGATAGACCGGGATGCAGTGCCCGCCGACGGCGATGCCCGGGCTGTGGATGTGGCTGTAGGGCTGGGAGTTGCACGCCTCGATGACCCGCTGCACGTCGATGCCGACCTCGTCGGCATAGCGCGCGAACTGGTTGGCCAGGCCGATGTTGACGTCCCGGTAGGTCGTCTCCGCGAGCTTGGCCATCTCGGCGGCCTCGGCGCTGCCCAGGTCCCAGACCCCGTTGGGCCGGGGCAGGTCGTCGCGGAGGTCGAAGTCGAGCACCGCCTCGTAGAACTCGATCGCCGCGGCGGTGCCGGCCTCGGTGAGCCCGCCGACCAGCTTGGGGTAGCGACGCAGATCGGCGAACACCCGCCCAGTGAGGACTCGCTCCGGGGAGAACACCAGGTGGAAGCCCTCGGGGGCACCCTCGGTCAGCCCCGAGATCTGCTCGATCATCGGCTTCCAGCGGTGCCTGCTCGTGCCCACCGGCAGGGTCGTCTCATACGAGATCAGGGTGCCGGGGTGCAGGTGCTCGGCCAGGCTCCGGGTCGCCGAGTCCATCCAGGCGAAGTCGGGCTCCCCCGTGGCCTCGTCGACGGACAGCGGCACCACGAGCACCACCGCGTCGGCGCTGGGGATGGCCTCGGCATACTCGGTAGTCGCCCGCAGCCGGCCCGCCGGGACCAGCTCGGCCAGCTTGTCGGCGAGGTGGTCCTCACCGGGGAACGGCTCCCGCCCGGCGTTGACCTGCTCGACCACCGTGGCGTCGACGTCGACCCCGATCACCTGGTGCCCGGCGTCGGCAAACTGCACCGCCAGGGGCAGGCCGATCTTGCCCAGCGCGACGACCGCGATCTGCATGGGTGTCCTTGTCGTTCGGGGATTGCC
>NZ_JBPCKQ010000105.1:0-9964 GCF_051004135.1 Ornithinimicrobium sp. | reverse complement strand
GGATCCCGCTCGGGGACGAACGCCAAACCGGACTGGCCCGGCCCGGCAGCATCATGGTCGACAAGGTCACCACGATGCCGCGCACCAAGCTCGGCGAGCACATCGGCGCCGTCTCCGACACGACCATGCTGGCCCTGTCTCGGTCACTGATCGTCTTCCTCGGCATCGCTTGACACCTCGACGGTGTGAGGCTTGGGTCGTCGCGCTTCTGCCGATCGCATCCACTGAAGTCGGTGATCTCGGCCTGGACCCGCCGCTGGAGCGCGTGCAGCCGCCGGAATTCATCACTTTGATCCGACAGACCGCGCAGGAAGTCCGCCACCAACGAGCTGACCGACGTGTCCTGCAGGGCCGCACGAACTCTGGCGAGTCGGTAGACCTCCTCGGGAACCGACACGGTTTCCTGGTTCAGCTGCCCAGGTGGTCGGTCAGCTGTTGCTGGCACTCCATGGCGACCTCGTCGTACTCATCCGGCTCCTGCCCTTCGCGCCGACGGATGCGCCAGCGGCCCATGCACAGCATGCTGGCCTCGTGGTGAGCCAGGCCTTCGTGCTCCGCGAGCATGATGCCTCTGGTGAACCAGCCGAGTGCCCGCTTCGTCTCACCCCTGTCGTCCCACAGCTCGCCGAGGTAGAGGTAGGTGCTCGCGTCGAGGGGTCGGCTCTTGCGGACCTGCTCGGAGACCTCCTGCGCCTTCACTCGCTCGTCCTGGTCCAGAAGGATGTCGACGATGGCGGCGCGAGGGTCCAGGTGGTCCCAACCACCACACTCGTATGCGCGCCACAGCACGTCGACGGCCCGCTCCGGGTCCTCGGCGAACCGGAACTGGCCTCCAGCGGCGACGAGCAGGTCAGCCGCGCTCATCTCGTCGTCGGGGTGTGTCTCTTGCGCCAGGGTGACGAGGTGCTTGGCCGCGGCCCGGTGATCGTCCTTGCTTCCGCCGGACACGGCGATCTCGAGGTCGTTGAAGTCGTCTTCGGACAGCGGTGCGCGCATGGGTCAACCGTATGTCGTGCGCTCGCCCTTCGTGGAGGTGCCCGCAGAAGAAGTTATGAGCAGTCGACGGCGACGGACAACGCCGAGCAGATCTCCCGCAGACGGATATCACTCAGGCGGCCGAGCCGTTCGACCAGGAGGGCGGTCGACACACTTTCGATGGAGTCCAGGCTCGCCACACACTGTCGCGGGACGGGGTCGAGGTCGGGGACAGCTCGACCTCGCTCGGCAGGCCACGAAGCGTGGTGGTGCAAGGGGCGACCAGTGTCCGCCGGCGTCGCTCGATCGCAGCATCGCGGGACAGGACCACGACGGGACGGCGGCCGATGTCCGGCGGCTCGCACCACCACACCTCTGCGCGTGCCGGCATCGCCCTCATCGAGCGCCGGCCGCATCGCCGAAGCTCTCGAGGTCACCCATGCATCGGGTTCATCCGCGGGATGAGCGGCGTAGGCCTTGGCATACGCGGCGTCGATCTCGGACCGACGATGCGCAGCGAGCAGGGCATTCAAGGCACGTTCGACCACCGAGGCGTCCGTCGCCCCGGGGGAGAGGCGGCGGGCGCGAGCGATGAGGTCTGAGTCAACGGTGGCGCTTAGTCGCTGCTTGGCCAAGCCACCATCATGCCACCATTGTCATATTGAGGGGGCTATCCCAGGATCAGGTTGAGTATCACGAGCAGGGGGATCGAGCCGGCCCACACTGCGGTCGTGATCCCGGACCAGCCCTTCAGCGCGGCTGTGCCCTCCAAGCCGGCGAAGCGGGTGACGACCCAGAAGTAGGAGTCGTTGAAGTAGCTGAAGACCATCGACCCGGCCGTGCAGGCGATGGCGGCGACGACGGGGTCGATGCCCAGGCTGGTGACCAGGGGTGCGGTCACCGAGGCGGCGGTGACCATCGCGACCGTGCCGGAGCCCTGGGCCACCCGTACGAACGTCGCGATCACGAAGGGCACCAGGAAGCCGGGCAGTGCGGTGCTCGCGACCGCCTCGGCGAGTGCGTCGCCCACGCCGGAGTCGCGCAACACCTGCCCGAGCGCGCCGCCGGCCCCGGTGATCAGCAGGATCAGACCGGCGGAGGCAGCAGCCTCGGCAAACCACCCCTGCACCTTCGTGCGCGGGGTCCAGCGCGGCAGCAGCAGGTAGACGGCCAGCAGCACACCGATGACCAGGGCCACGACCGGGTTGCCCGGCGATCTCAGCGACCGGCGGTCAGGAGCCCTTCGGCGCCGGCCCAAGCTCGCGCAGCAGGTCGCCCATGCGTGAGTAGGCCTTGTTGCGGTAGGCGATGAGCTCGGCCTTCCTGTCGTCGTCGAAGTCGCCGGTCAGGCCTTTGCCGTTCTTGGTTCCTTCGCGGCCGTCGTCGACGGCGTCGGTGAACAGCTTGGGGGTCGCCAGGCGCTCACCGAACTCGTTCTCCACGGTGGTGTAGCCCTTGACGTAGACCGCGAGCCCGGCCTGGTCGGCGATGGCGAACGGACCGAAGAAGCCGAGGCGGAAACCGAAGGTGGTGCGCACGATGGTGTCGACGTCCTCCACCGAGGCCACGCCCTGCTCGACGATGAGAGTGGCCTCCTTGAGCAGCGCGTACTGCAGGCGGTTCAGTGCCATGCCGGGGGTGTCAGCGACCTGGGCGCCCTCGCGTCCGGCACGCTCCAGCAGGTCCTTGACCGAGTCGATGACCTCCTGGGTGGTGGCCTCTCCGGCGACCAGTTCGACGCCGGGGATGAAGGGTGCCGGGTTGGAGAAGTGCACGGTGAGGAAGCGCTCGGGGTTGGTCACCGCCTCGACCAGCACCTTGACCGGGATGGTGGACGTGTTGGTGCCGATGATCGCGTCGGGGCGGGCGCTCTCGCAGATCCGTGCGAGGACTTCCTTCTTGACCTCTGGGTCCTCGAAGACGGCCTCCATCACGAAGTCGACGTCGGAGACGGCGTCCTCGAGGGTCTGGCCGGCCTTGAGGTTGCTCATGATGGTCTCTGCGCTACCCGGGTCGAACAAGCCCTGCTCCTCGAACTCCGTGGCCTCCTTCTCCAACCGATCGAGGGCCTCGCGGGTGGCCTCGACGCTGACGTCGGCGATCTGCACCTCGAAACCGTTGAGGGCCAGGACCTGAGCAATACCGCCGCCCATGTAACCGGCACCGACGACCGTGACGGTGTTGATCTTGCGCATGCGATGCCCTTCGTGGTCGGAGCTCAGGCGAGTGCGGAGGAGAGGACCAGCTCGATGTACTCCCTGTTCTCGGCGCACACGCCGAGGGAGTCGGAGCCGTAGTGCTCGCAGCAGAACGGCCCGGAGTAGCCCAGCTCGAGCGCCAGTCGGATCATCTGGCGGTAGTTGATGTAGCCGTACTTCAACGGCAACGGGGCCGAGCTGTAGGCGCCGGTCGCCGGGTCGTAATCGCGTGAGTAGTTCTTGATGTGCCAGAAGTTCGAGTAGGGAAGGACCTTGGCGAACATCTCACTGAAATGCGGCACGGGCCGGTGCAGCCGGATCAGGTTGCCCAGGTCGGGGTTGAGACCGACGGCATCGTGGTCGACGTCGCGGATGAAGCGGACCGCCTCGTCCGGGGTCCCAACATAGGTGTCCTCATACATCTCCAGGCTGAGCTGGATCTCGTTGACCTTGGCGTGGTCACCGAGTTCGCGGATGCGCTCGATCGCCAGGTCTCGTAGGGCCGGGTCGTCGATGTGGCCGTCGACCAACCAGAACCAGATCTGCTCGCTCTGCTGGGGGGTCACCGCCTGCATGAAGCCGGTGTTCACGATGGTGGCACCAAAGGTGGGTGAGAGGTCGATGAGGCGGTGCGCGTCGGCGAGGTTCTGCTGGCCGTTCGCGACATCGACCACCGAGTTGCGGGTCATCGAGATGGAGGAGATCGCCAGGCCCTCGTCGCGCAGCACGGTGCGGAACTCCTCGACCCGCTCATCTGACAGAGCGGCGAGGGGGACCCAAGCATCGGTTGGATCGATGTAGTCGAAACCCAGCTCGCGCACCTGGCGTAGGTGTGAAGCCCATACGCTGGAGTGTGCGTCCTTGATGTGGCCACCGTCGGGCGCACGGTTGCCGAATCCGAGCATGTTGGCTGCGATCGGCCAGGTCTGCGCCGTGAACATCGTCGTCCTCCGTGTAGTTAGTCTCGCAGAGGGTATAGGTCTACATCCTAACGGGGCTTCGGCCCAGCCCGACGAGTCATGCCCCGGGTTGCGGTCCACGTTCGAGCGCAGGCTCCCGCAGGGACCCACGGTCAGCGTGGTCGACCGCCACCACCCGCTACGCCTATGAAGTATGACCGCTGACGCGAAGTGCGTAACTGCAGGTCAGGTGCGCTGTCGTTGCGCGTGTGGAGCGAGCAACGTCCACTCTACCCCTCCAAACGCGACCTCCAGAGACGAAACTTGACTCAAAATTCCGGCTCCGCCGGCCCTAGCCCTGCTCCGCCGGCCCTAGCCCTCTAGGTGTGTCAACAGTCCAGGTAGGATTCCCGCTCCCCCGACTCGAGCGAGTCGAAGCGTGATCAGCGGAGCCTCACCAGGAGCTCGACGCGTTGGTCGATGGGGTTGTCGCCGGGACTGCGGAAAGGCCGGGACGTGGAAGCGCACGAGCACGGGAGGCCGGTGCGCAGCATGCTTGTCGACCAGGTCTACGAGCGGCTGGTGGAGCAGCTTCTCAATGGCACGCTGCACTCGGGGGACCGATCAGCATCGATGGGACGGCTCGTCGCCTCGGTGTCTCGCCCACGCCGGTGCGCGAGGCGTTGGCGCGTCTGGCGTCCACCGGAAACGTCACGCGGGTGGCCATGCGGGGCTACCGCAGTGCCGGAGATGCCGGACGTCAAGGAGATGGCCTACATCATGAACGCTCGTCTGCTCATCGAGCCTCAGTTGGCGGAACTGGCCTATGCTCCTGGCGACGACGGCTTGCTGGACGCTGTGGACGAGGCCATCGAGGAGCAGACACGGGCGCCGCACAGCCCCGACCCCGCGGCGATCAGGGAATACCACCGCGCGGACGAAACGGTTCCACCGGTTGATCGCCGAGCATGCTGACAGCGGGGCGCTGTTACGGGCCTACGACGCGTTGGGAGTGCACGGGCAACGCTTCCGGCTGTTCGTCGGGGTGGGGGTGAAGGATGCCGAGTACGCGATCGCCGAGCACTGGCGGGTGCTCGCGGCGATGCGGCGGGGTTACGGCCCTGAGGTGTACCGCATCATGCACGTCCACATCATGGGGTGAAGGAGCGAGCACTGGCCGAGCGGGCCGAGGGCGACCGCAGTACGGCAGAGCCGACGCCACCCGCAGACGGCGACCCTCGTTCCTGATGAGCAAGCGCCAAGGGGTGAGTTCGACCGCGCGGTGAGTTCTGGCTCGTGTTCTCCCTTAGTATCCCTATACGATCAAGGGATCGGTGAGTGGATCACGCTAGCCTGCTCCCGCATGCCCAGACCGGACCGGAGCGGCTCCCGCGGGCTGTCCGGCGCACCCGAAGGACGGAACAATGACGTACCTCCTCAACTCCCCGGACGACTTCGCCGACGAGGCGGTGCACGGCCTCGTTGCCTGCCACCCTGACCTCCTTGCGGAGGTGCCGGGCGGCGTGGCTCGCTCGACACAGACCCCGCAGGGACAGCCCGCACTCGTGGTCGGCGGCGGCTCCGGGCACTACCCGGCTTTCGCTGGGTGGGTCGGCCCCGGCATGGGCCACGGCGCCCCGTGCGGCAACATCTTCTCCTCTCCCTCGGCCTCCGAGGTGTACTCCGTGGTGCGCAACGCCGAGAACGGCGGCGGCGTGGTCCTCGGCTTCGGCAACTACGCCGGGGACGTCCTGCACTTCGGCCTCGCGGCCGAGAAGCTGCGTCACGAGGGAATCGACGTGCGCAGCGTCGGCGTCAGCGACGACATCGCCTCCAATAGCCCCGAGAACCACCGCGACCGTCGCGGCATCGCCGGCGATCTGCCGGTCTTCAAGATCGCGGGGGCCGCCATCGAGGCCGGCGCCGATCTGGACGAGGCCGAGCGCTTGGCCTGGAAGGCGAACGACGTGACCCGTTCGTTTGGCCTCGCCTTTGACGGGTGCAGCGTGCCGGGCGCCGATGAGCCGCTGTTCCACGTCGAGGACGGGCAGATGGGGGTCGGGCTCGGCATCCACGGTGAGCCCGGGGTGCGCGACGAGAGTCTCGGCACCGCGGCCGACGTCGCCGACCTGCTGCTGGACGACCTGCTCGTCGAAGAACCTCCGCGCGGCGAGAACGGCTACGACGGCCGGGTGGCCGTCATCCTCAACGGCCTCGGGACGGTCAAGTACGAGGAGTTGTTCGTCGTCTACGGGCGCGTCGCCGAGCGCCTCGAGGAGAGAGGACTCACCGCCGTTCGTCCTGAGGTCGGCGAGTTCGTCACCAGCCTCGATATGGCCGGCTTGTCACTGACCCTGGTGTTCCTCGACGACGAGCTCGAGAAGCTCTGGCTCGCTCCGGTCGAGACACCCGCCTACCGGCGCGGAGCGATGCCGGACGTCGAGCGCACCCCGCGCACCAGCACCTGGACCGCGGCGGAGAACGAGATCCCGGAGTCAGCCGAGGAGTCCCGAGCTCTCGCCGGGAAGATCGTCGGCGTGCTCGAGGTGTTCGAGAAGGTGTGTGCCGAGAACGAAGCCGACCTGGGTCGCCTCGACGCGGTCGCCGGCGACGGCGATCACGGCCACGGCATGGTGTTCGGCTCCCGCGGGGCCGCGCAGGCGGCCCGCACCGCCACCGAGCAAGACGGCGGGGCCCGGACCACGCTGCTGCTGGCAGGTGAGGCGTGGGCGGACTCCGCGGGCGGCACCTCCGGTGCCCTGTGGGGTGCCGCGCTGACCAGCGCCGCCGGCGTCTTCTCCGACACCGAGGGCGGCAGCGACCAGCACACCGTGGACGCCCTCACTGCGGGCATCGACGCCATCCTCCGTCTGGGCGGCGCGGAGCCGGGTGACAAGACGATGGTCGACGCGGCCGTCCCGTTCCGCGAGGCCCTGGCCGAGGCGTTCGACGGGGACGCGGGTGAAGCCATCGCCTCCGCGGCCCAGGTCGCCCGGGAAGCAGCCGACAAGACCGCGGACATCACCGCCCGGCTGGGGCGTGCACGGGTGCTCGGCGAGAAGAGCGTCGGCACGCCCGACCCGGGTGCGCTGTCGTTCTCGATGCTGATGGCTGCCCTGGGTGACCATCTGTCCGGTTGAACAAGGCCCCCGTACGAAGGAGAGAACCATGGCACTGAGGATCGTGGTCGGCGGCGACAACGCCGGCTTCAGCTACAAGGAGGCGCTGCGCAAGGACCTGGAGTCCGACGACCGGGTGGAGTCCGTGCAGGACGTCGGCGTCACGCGCACCGAGGACGACACCTCCTACCCGAACGTAGCCGTCGCGGCCGCGAAGAAGATCGCCGCCGGCGAGGCGGACCGCGCGCTGTTGATCTGCGGCACCGGGCTCGGCGTCGCCATCTCCGCCAACAAGGTCAAGGGGATCCGGGCCGTCACCGCGCACGACCTCTACTCCGTGCAGCGGTCCGTGCTGTCCAACAACGCCCAGGTGCTGTGCATGGGCGAGCGCGTGGTGGGACTGGAGCTGGCGCGGGTCTTGGTGAAGGAGTGGCTCGACCTGGAGTTCGACCCGCAGTCCTCCTCCGCGGCGAAGGTCGACGCCATCTGTGCGTATGAGGGCGACTGACAGCGGAGCCAGCGAGATGTGTCCGATGTGGGTCGGCACCAGTTGGAAGATGAGCAAGGGACTGGCGGAGGCTCGACGGTACGTCCGCGGGCTGGCCGACCACCTCGACGGGCTGGCTCCCGCCGGTGTGCAGCCCTTCGTCATACCGTCGTTCACCGCGCTCGCCGCGGTGAACGACGAGCTCGGAGCCGACTCACCAGTTCTCCTCGGTGCGCAGAACGCGCACTGGGAGGACCAGGGAGCCTGGACCGGTGAGGTCTCCGTTGCTCAAGCGAAGGACGCAGGTGCCCAGCTGGTGGAGATCGGCCACTCCGAGCGCCGTGAGCACTTCGGCGAGACTGTGCAGACCACTCGTCTCAAGGTGGCCGCCACGTTGACCCACGAGCTCGTCCCGCTGTTGTGCATCGGTGAGAGCGCCGAGGTCAAGCAGGCCGGCGGCTCGTCGCGGTTCATCCTGGAGCAGGCGGCCGGCGCGCTTGACGGTCTGGATCCGGAGCAGCTGGCGCGCGTCGTGATCGCCTACGAACCGATCTGGGCGATCGGCGAGACGGGTCGACCTGCCACGACCCAGGAGCTGCGGGAGCCATTCCGAGACCTCGGTCGCGAGTACGGCCGCCGTGTCCGGGGGTTGCTTTACGGCGGCTCGGTGAACCTCGACAACGCCGCGGACCTGCTCGGTATCGACCACGTCACCGGGCTGTTCGTCGGCCGCGCCGCCTGGCAGCTGGCCGGCTTCCTGAGCCTCCTCGAGATCGCCGCTGCCCACCCCAAGGCGACCGGCTGACCAAAGCGCCGGAGACTCCATGCGAAGAAGGCTGTAGCCGCAAGCCCTCCGTAGGGCTGGAGCCGTGCTCCACCCCGCGGGGCATCTGGCCGTGAGCCGACGGCTCGACGGTCCCATTCACCGATCTCCACCGCCAGGGAGAACGCCGTCAGTGTGGAGATCCCGCGCAGGCACGCCAACCGGTGGGACAGGTCGGTGAACGGGCTGTCCGCGGCCATCGCGATGATTTTGGTGTCCAACCGTGCGCGACGGGTCGTGGTCGGCACCACGTTCGGGTGGGCGTCCTCGAACGCGGCCTGGGTGCCGTCGCAGGTACGGACCAGGTCACGGGCCGATTCCTCGATCTCGGTCGGTACTCGTACCGGGGTGATCTGGCCCAGGCGCAGCAACCGGGCCAGGTGCAGTGCGTCCCGGGCATCGGTCTTGATCCGGTCCCCGCAGGGACGCTGCAACTTCGAGGGGCCGCGACCTGGCAGCCGATGCCCGCGCCTGTCAATGCCCCGGCCAGCCCGAACCCGGTCGACTCGGACTCATACAGCACCGACACAGGGCCGGGCAGGTCGGCGATCCAGGCCAGCGCTACCGGCGGCGCCAGACCCAACCTGGTCTTGATCACCTCACCGGTGACGCCGTCGATCGCTGCCGCCGCGATCGATCGTATGTGCACGTCCAAGGAGGTGGCCTTCGCCATCGCCTCGCTCACCAGTCCTAGCGTCGCCGCGACCACCGGGACAGCGCTCACCGTCGACGGGGGCCTGACCGACCTCCGCCTCCCTCCCCGGACCTGAAGGGAACAGCATGGACGTGCGATTCGACGACACAACGGTCCTGGTCACCGGCGCCAGCACCGGGGGCGGGGCGGCCGTGGCCGCCGGCTTCGGGGCCAGCGGTGCCCGGGTGGCGGTGCACTACAACTCCAGTGGGGCCGCCGCGACGGCCGTCGCGGACGGCATACGAGCCGGTGGCGGGGAGGCCTGGACCGTGCAGGCCGACCTGTCCCTCCCTGGGGGCGCCGCGGCTCTGGCCGCCGCGGTGCACGAGCACTGGGGCGGCATCGACGTGCTCGTCAACAACACCGGCGGGCTGGTCGAGCGGCGCCCGACCGGTGAGCTGAGCCAGGACCTGTCCGAGCAGGTCTTCCAGCTCAACGTCGGCTCGTTGACCGAGCTGGTCAACGCATACCCACCGGGCACGCCGCAGGCCCCGCCGAGCAGGCCCTGGACACGGCCTGCGGTCTCTACCTGGCCGCCCCACCGCCTGGACCTGAACCCCCGACGAACTTACGGGCGTGACCACTAGGGTCGACGACATCAGATCAGTCAGGAGAGGTGGTCGTGAAGGTTCCGTTCGACAACGTCGCAGTGCTGCCCGTTCCGGCGGACAACGCCGCGGTGGCCGCGCGCAGGATCGACGCCGGTACCCGCCTGCTGAGCGAGTCCGGCGCCGTCACCGCCAGCCACACCGTGCCGGAGGGACACCGG
>NZ_JBPCKQ010000104.1:0-4975 GCF_051004135.1 Ornithinimicrobium sp. | reverse complement strand
TTCGGCAACCGGGTCTTCCTGCGGCACTACTGCATACACCTGTCAGGTCCGGACATCGGGGCCGGCGTGAGTGCCTTCCCTGCTGACGTGCGGGCTGCCCGCGGCTTCAACGGTGACATCGCGCTGCGCAGAGACGAGTGGCTCGGTCGTTTGCGGGACGAGACCGCGGGCGACGGTCCGGGGCCGGAGGTGCTGGGACGCCGATGCGCCCGCAAGACGCTGCTGGCCGTCGCGGGTCTGGTGAGCGTCCACGACGCCACCTGGACCACAGATCGCGGTCGTGCCGCCAGGCGCTGGGCCGCAGTCCGACCTGCGCAGGCGGAGGGCCTGCGTCAGTTGGACAGCTGGAGCCGAGCCACGACCGCCGCGACGCAGGAGGAACTCGAGGCAGCTCTGCATACCGGCGGCATCATCGACGTGGTGCAGCGGGACTTCCGGGACATGGTGGGACCGTGGGCCTGACCCAGTCTCAAGGGAGCGTGGCGGCTTCGGTCCTGACGTGAGCGGCAAGGCGGGTGGCACCGCATACCCTGGTCGGCATGTCCGGTGATCGCTGTCCCGCGTGACCGAGTGGCTCCTGCTCGCCTGTGCCGTCCTGCTGATCGGGGCCAATGCGCTGTTCGTGGCCGCCGAGTTCTCCCTGGTCAGCGTCGACCGGGCCACGGTCGAACGGCGCACCGAGGCTGGTGATCGCCGGGCCGGCAGTCTGCTGGCCGCGCTGCGCACGTTGTCGACGCAGCTCTCCGGCGCCCAGCTGGGCATCACCGTCACCTCGCTGGTCGTCGGGTTCCTCGCCGAGCCCTCCATCGCCACGATCGTGCGGGAGCCGCTGGGGGCGGTCGGGGTGCCGGCCGGGGCAGTGGGCGGGGTGTCGTTCACGCTGGCGTTCGTGCTGGCGACGGGCAGCCAGATGATCTTCGGTGAGCTGGTGCCCAAGAACTGGGCGATCGCCGAGCCGTTGCGGGTGGGGCGGGCTGTTGTCGGGGCCCAGCGTGGGTTCACCTTCGTGGCCCGGCCGCTGATTCGGTTGCTCAACGGGGCGGCCAACCGGATCCTGCGCTCCCTCGGCATCGAGCCGCAGGAGGAGCTGGCCTCGGCCCGTTCGCCCGGGGAGCTGGCCTCGCTGGCCACCCGCTCCGCGCAGGAGGGCACGCTGGAGGCGAGCACCGCGGACCTGCTGACCCGGTCGATCGAGTTCGGGGATCGCCGGGCCGGTGACGTCATGACGCCCCGGCCGCGAGTCACCTTCCTCGCGGCGGCGGACCCTCTCGAGGCCGTCCTGCGCACGGTGGTGCGCACCGGTCACGCTGCCTTCCCCGTCACGGGCAAGGACGTCGACGACATCGTCGGGGTCGTGCACTTCAAGCACGTCCTGGCCGTGCCGGTGGGCGATCGGTCGAGCACGTCGGTGCGTGAGGTCGTGCGCGAGATGCCGGCCGTCCCGGACAGCATGGAGCTCGACCCGCTGCTGGCCGTGGTGCGCCGCAGTGGGCACCAGATGGCGCTGGTCGTGGACGAGTACGGCGGAACCGACGGCATCGTCACCCTGGAGGACCTCGTCGAGGAGATCGTCGGGGACATCCAGGACGAGCAGGACAAGCCGGTGGGCCGATCGCGTCGGCTGCCCGACGGCGGATGGACACTCTCCGGGCTGCTGCGCCCCGACGAGATCGAGGATCTCACCCGGATCGAGCTGCCCGAGGCGGAGGAGTCCGACACGGTCGGCGGGCTGCTCATCGAGCGCTTCGGCGCCCTGCCGCAGGTGGGCGATGAGGTGCACGTCGAGGCCCGGGCCCAGGACGACGTCGACGACGACGGCATCCCGGCGACGGTGGTGGCGAGCCTGTCCGTGACACGGATGGACGGGCGCCGGGTGGACCGCGTCCTGCTGCGACTCGTGTCGGAGCAGGCCACAGCGCAGGAGCAGGGGAGCAGCGATGAGTGACCTCACCGCGCTGGGTGTGGCGGTGTTGCTGCTGGCCGGCAACGCCTTCTTCGTCGGGGCCGAGTTCGCGCTCATCTCGGCCCGGCGGACCCAGGTCGAGCCGCTCGCCCGCGCCGGGTCGAGGATGGCCCGGATGACGTTGCGGGCCATGGAGTCGGTGTCGCTGATGATGGCCGGCGCCCAGCTGGGCATCACGATGTGCTCGCTGGGCCTCGGGGCGATCGGGGAGCCGGCCGTCGCTCACCTGCTGGAGCCGGTCTTCGAGGTCGTCGGGGTCCCCGATGGGCTGGTCTATCCCCTCTCGTTCGCCATCGCACTGGCCATCGTCGTGGCCCTGCACATGGTCCTCGGCGAGATGGTGCCCAAGAACTTCGCGCTGGCCACCCCCGAGCGCGCGGCATTGCTGCTCGGCCCACCCCTGTATGCCGTGGTCTGGCTGCTGCGGCCGCTCATCGCCGTGCTGAACTGGGTGGCCAATGGCGTGTTGCGCCTGCTGCGGGTGCAGCCCCAGGACGAGGTGACCTCCACCTTCACGGCCGAGGAGGTCGCCGGCTTCCTTTCCGAGTCACGGCGCGAAGGTCTGCTGGATGACGAGGAGCTCACCTTGTTGACCGGGGCTCTGGAGTTCACGGGGGCCACGGTGGGCCAGATCGTCGTGCCCCTGGCCGACGTCGTGACCGTGCCCCCGCAAGCCACGGTGCATGAGCTGGAGGCTCTCTGCGGGCGCACCGGCTTCTCCCGTTTCCCGGTGCTGGCCGGTGATGGTGACCTGCCCGGCTACGTCCATCTCAAGGACCTGTTGGACACCCCGGCCGAGCAGCGGGGCGAGGTGCTGCCCACCAGGTGGGTGCGCCCCCTCGCCACGGTCGAGCTGCAGCGCTCGCTGGACGAGGCGCTGACGTCGATGCAGGCCGGGGGAGCACACATGGCCCGCGTGGTGGACCCCGAGGACCGCTCGGTTGTCGGCCTGGCGTTCCTCGAGGACGTGCTCGAGGAGCTGGTCGGCGAGGTCATCGACCACGGAGCTGCCTGAGCGCCCCCGACAGGTCTGCTTGCACGGCCACTTCGAGCACCCGCGAAGCGAAGCGCCGCTTTGACGGGCAGTGGCCCGTGAACTGCTAGCATTTTGATATCAGAGGTGGTTCCGCTGACCGACGTGCTCATCCGCAACGTCGACGAGCAGGCGTTGCGGCGTCTCGACGCCGAAGCAGGTCGGCTGGGACTATCTCGCAACGAGGACCTGGGTGACGACGAGGTGATGAGCCAGGCGTGGTCGTGACCGACCTCTGGCTCCTCGACAAGTCCGCAGCCCTTCGTCTCGATGGTGGGGACTGATGCCGAACGACCTATGGATGCGGTCCTGACGCTCGCCCGTCGACTCCTCGTCTGCGCCCAGGACGACTGCCTGGCTGAGGTCGGGGCGTTCGAGGCCCTCCAGGTCTGAGGGAGGCTCGCCGTGTTCGTCGGCTCCGGCGGCATCCTCCACGTCGCCGTCCCACATGAAGGTGGCTGGCGACAGGTCTGCGTCCACGGTGAAGTCGAGCACCTCGACAACGTAGGGCGTGCCTTCGGCGGCATAGCGCAGCACCAGTCCGGTCTCCTGGTCCAAGACCAGCCGCAGCACATACGGCTTGTCGCCCGGTGCGCCGAGGGTCAATTCCCACGCGTCGCGGCCAGCGCAGGTCGTGGCCGTCGGGCCGGTCAGTGGTCTTCGGAAAGCCGTGGGGTCGAGGAAGAGCCGTGGGTGTCCCCAGCCCAGTCCTGCGATCTCGTCCGTGGGGATCCAGTGGGGCCTGCGACGTCCTTGCTGCAGCCCTCCCGATCGTCCGCGGCTCAGGTGTCGGGCATCGTCGCGGAGCAGCACCAGATGGCCATCGCACTCGATCCGCCAGTGGTCGGGGTGGCCGAAGCTGACCTGGATGTGCGACTCGACAGCCTCGCCGCCGGTGCGTCCCGACGGCGGTTGATTTGCTCGGATACGGGCTACGAGGCTGCTCCGCCGAGCCAGACCCCCCCTCGCATCGGCCGAGAGCTGAGCCCACGAGACCGGTGTGTTCGGCATACCGGGCAGTATGTCGTCCCCTCGCATCTCCTGGAGGCGCCCGGCCGACCTGTCACCTGTGCGGGCCGCTCCACTGCGGTTCGACAAGATGCCACGAGGGGCGGTCGTCTCACTACCTTGTTCCGCTCCTCATCGGTGTGGTTTCACGGACGAGGTCGACGCGATCCAGGATCAGCAGGTCCGTCCACGGAACAGGTCCGAAAGCCGCCGACCCCCAGTCGATCAGCACGGGCGGCCCGGTGTCTGACACAAGCAGATTCCGAGTGGTCAGATCACCGTGACTCAAGCCGAAGCGCAGGGGGACGCTCGCCAGGTCGTGCAGCGACTCTACGAGCTGCAGCTGCCGGCCGCGGCTGTAGACCCCCGCCCGAAAGAGTGGGTCGGCCCGGTCAAGTCGTTCCACGTTGTACGCCAGGTGGTCCGCCCAGGCTTGCTGGAGATCTCGCCCGAAGCGGGTGAACAGCGAGTCCGGAGCGGCGTCGTCAGGCTGAATGTCGTGGATGGCGCGGCCGTAGGAGCCAAGGAACGACCACGGCGTAGAGCTGTCGTCCTCCTCCCCTGGGCGACCGAGGAAGAAGCGTTGCACGCCACGAACACATCATTGACCGACCCCGAACCCACCACGGCTCGGACTGCAGTTCTCGGGAGCCCCAGCTCGGACAGCTACCGCGCGGGCTAGGCCGTGATCATGTTGCACCCGTTCACACCAGAAGGCCGCGGCGCGTCGGCGTCCTGCCTGAGACGACAGACCCGGACGGTCCGGAACATGTGACGCCCGATATTAGTTGAGCGTAGTGAACTCAACTTCGGTGAGTCCCGGTTTGACAATAGCCGGGGATATGCCGCAACTTGAGTCCCGACGCATCAACCACGGCGCGGGCACCGCGAGGACCCGGCCACACGACATACAGGAGTGATCCACACATGGGACGTGCAGTAGGCATCGACCTGGGCACCACCAACTCCGC
>NZ_JBPCKQ010000103.1:0-2533 GCF_051004135.1 Ornithinimicrobium sp. | reverse complement strand
CGAGGCTCGGGACCGGGTGGCCGGTCACGTGGCCGGTGCGGAGCAGGCTGGAGCTCACCTCGTCGTGGACGGTCGCGCGCAGTCGTTCGATACCGACGGGTTCTTCATCGGCGTCTCCCTCGTCGACCACGTGGTCCCTGGGATGGCTGTGTACGACGAGGAGATCTTCGGACCCGTGCTGTGCGTGGTCCGTGTCAGCACCTACGAGGAGGCTGTACGCCTCGTCAACTCCAACCAGTACGCGAACGGGGTGGCTCTCTTCACGCGGGATGGGCGCACTGCCCGGGAGTTCGAGGTGGACATCGAGGTGGGGATGGTGTCGGCGCCGACTGCAATACTCAAGACCTGAGCGTCGCCTGATGCTCATCGGGCCGCCACCGAAGTTCCACGGAACTCGGGACATCCTCGCTGGCCCCGGGGGGCCGGCTTCCGTCGGAGCGCGAGCTGTGTGCCGGCCTGGACGTGAGCCGCGCGTCGGTACGTCAGGCCCATATAGTGCTCAAGGTGCAGGGACTCGTCGAGGTGCGGCACGGTGAAGGAGCGATCCTGCTGAAGACGCGGCCGAACTCCGCGGTCCTCTCGGCAGTCCAGGCCCACACCCGGCGAGCGCCGGGCTCGCGGCACGACGGCGCACCGAGGAGGATCTCGTCCGGATCGAGGAGGGGCTGGAGGTGATGGCGCGCGACATCGCTGCCGGGCGCCGCGGTTTGGAGGGTGACGAGCTGTTCCACGGCGCGGTCACCGCGGCGGCGCGCTCGTCGTTGCTGACCGACCTGATGGCGGCGATCTCGGGGGCTATCCGGGAGAGCCGGCTCGAGTCGCTGTCCCAGCCGGGCGTCCCGAGCAGTCCCTGACCAGCCATCGCAAGATCGCCGATGCCATCCGCGCCCAGGATGAGGAGGCGGCTGCGGACGCCATGGCGGAGCACATTCGTCTGGTCAGCGACGTCGCCCTGTTGCGTGACGCATGACGAGCTAGTGGTGCCGCTTGTTAGTTCGGTGGTGTTGAGTCGTCGGGCAGCCAGGCGCTGGGGTCGCCGAGGTAGAGCCCGCAGGCGCAGTCGAGGGCCTCTTCGGGGCTCCCGGCGCGCTGCCCGTTGGGCAGGTAGCTGTTCTGGTAGTCATCGTGGCTAGCTCGGTAGATCGCGAAACCCCAGCTGCTGGCCGACCCGGCGTAGCGCAACCGGCACAGGGGCAGGGCCTCCTCCGGGTCGAGTTGGGCGGTGATGTAGGCGAACTGGCCGTGGAATCGGACATCGACGCTGCGCAGTGCGGGCCACCGGTCGCGGGCTCGGGCGGTGAGCCGCTGGCCGAGGCTGGTCTTGGTGGAGGCAGGTGGGGTGGGCACCGGTTCATCCTGCCTGGTTCACGCGGCCAGCGCCGTGCTGCCGGCGGGTCGGTGCGCATCCAGACGACGCAGAGCAGGTCATCCAGGTCGGCCCGCCCGAACGTCCAGTCAAACGGGGTCGCGGTGGCGTTGTAGCGAGGCTCGAAGTCGCTCAGGCGTTGGGCCAGGGCGTCGAGGTCGGCGAAGTCGGCAGGTTTGATGATCTTGCGTTGGATCACCGAGAAGACGATCTCGATCTGGTTCAACCAGGAGGCGTGCACCGGCAGGTGCACCAGGGTCGCGGCCGGCCAGGCGGTGCGCATCCGGTCGATGGAGCGTTGCCCGGCATGGGAGGAGCCGTTGTCGACCACCCAGAACACTCGTCGGGCTGAGGCGTAGGGCTCGGTGGTCATCACCTGGTCCACCAGGGCAGTGAAGGGGGCGATGCCGGTGGTGGGCTCGACTCGCCCGATCAGGTTGGCGCGGTGTACGTCGTAGGCGCCGAAGAAGGCCAGGGTGCCGTGCCGCTCGTACTCGAACTCCACCCGGCGGGACCGCCCCGGTCCGGCGCCAAGCTCGGGGTGGCAGCGGGACAGTGCCTGCAGCTGGGACTTCTCATCTGATGTGAAGCCCTCGGTTATGTGAGGTTGTCGGTGTTCGTGCTGGTGGGGGGCTTGCCCGGGCCTGAACTCTTCGCATAACCGTGAGGCTCAGATCGTTTGACGGAGCCAGGTAAGCAGGTCTTGCCGGGAGGCCTGGTCGTAACGGCTCGGTCCGAGCGTGCGCGCAGCGGCTGCTTCGACGGCCCGGCGCTTCATCTCCGGGTTGGCTTTGGCGTAGATCTCGGTTGTGACGATGGAGGCGTGTCCGAGGATGTCCCGGATGTAGATCAGGTTCACTCCGTTCTCCAGCAGGTGCATCGCGTAGGTTATCTGTAGTCGATTCTGCATAGTGCCTGGTCGAGGCTGTTTTCGGGGTTGAGGCATGTGAGGGACGTGGTTCGTGTTTGCGACGGGATCGAGGGACGGGCGTTCGTGGGGGTCATCGGTTCTGGTCCTTGATGAGCTGTCGGAGGCTGTTTCTGGCGGCGGTGAGGTCGTCTTCGAGTTCGCGGATGCGGCGGTTGGCGAGGCCGAGTTCGGCGGCGCGAGCGTCTCGTTCGGTGAGGAGCTGCCGGTTGACGTCGTCGAGGGTGGCGACGCGTTCG
>NZ_JBPCKQ010000102.1:0-3168 GCF_051004135.1 Ornithinimicrobium sp. | reverse complement strand
ATTTTCGAGTTCCACCGGCTTTCTTTTTCCTTGATTTTTTGTTGCTGATTTCGCCAGACGCTTGTTTTAAGACTTTTTCAATATGTTCGGGCGTGCAGTAATGCGAATGACTCGTGCCGCTTGTCTGATCAAAATAAGTGGCAAAGCGGCGTAAATTATTTGTGAGCAGAAGTTCGGTCAGTATCTCCGCAATTTCGACGGCAACACGGCTGTTGATATTCAGACTTTGTTCGCCAAGTCTGATGAGTTCTGGACACGAAAACCGTTCAGTCATTTCACGTTTTTGGGGAATTATCTGATTTTTCAGAAGTTCGGGATGAATAACCGACGGTGCGGGCAGTTTCTTACAAATGGTCGAGGTCGTAAAGTAATTTTTTGGCTTGTCTTTCTTAACCGATGAACCAATTAAAACCTGACCCGAAGATTTGCCGTTACCGCCGTCAATCCACCACATTTCAGGCACATCCCGTGAAATATATCTGTTTGATTCTTCCAAGGCACGATGAATCTCACGCCGTGCCAGATGATTATCAACACAACCGACTAAAATCGTCAGTTCCTTGAAACCGTTCCCGCCCGGTTTGATATGTTTTTCGTAATCGAGTTTTTCGTTAATATGAGCAATCTCTAAACCCCAAGCAAGCAAAATTCTTTCGGCAAGCGTCTGGGCTTTGAATCTGCCGATTTCAGCCGCACAAAAATTGCTTCGCGGAATATTGCCGCTTTCTACGCGGTCGGGATCAATAATCGTTATTTGGGTCGCCTTACCGATTCTCTCCAGTTCAAAAGCCAAACGTGCGATGCCGAACGCCGCATAAGAACCCGTTCCTCCTCCGCCGATAATAAAAATTTTGACTTTATTAAATTCCTTCGGTAAAACGGGTGCGGCACGGGCGAAACTTAAATCGAGATTCATAATAAAATTCTTCTGATGGTTTGCTCCACTTTGTTTAGGTCAATAAAACCAAATGGCATTTCCGATACAAAGTCTGCCGAAATTTGAACGAAATGATCGTAAACTCCGCAACGAAAACGAATTTTGGGATGAAGGCTGTGAATGTCGGTTAAAATACCGAAAATACGAAATTTACCTTTCTCGTCCTCATCGTCGGCACGGCTGAAATGGATCGCTCCTTCCGGGTGCGTGTGCAGTTCGATACAAGCGTTCCCGTATTCTTTCAAAGTGTCATCGGCGATGGTCGAGGCTCTTTGTCTTTCCCGGCTGATTCTTTTCCAACTCCATTCGCCGCTTGTTTCACTCCAAAAGGCGACAAACACATCTTCTTTGAAGTCCGCAAGATCATTTCTAAAACGAGCATCGGATAAAATTTCCTGCCAAACGCCGGTCGGAATTTTCGATTTATGCCAGACGATTTTGCTTTCCACATCAGACAATCCTTTAACATTAACGCGGCATAGCGGCAGACAAACGGAGAATTCACGGCGTTTAGCACAAACGAATAAACCACCCGCCGCCATTAAATACTCGAACATTATCGCGGTTATCGGCTCCGGCTCGCTTGATGCGATTTTATGCCCGACAAATTTTCCGGCATCGGGTAAAACATTCAGATTCATAAGGGTTTTTTCTCTGTAAAAATTTAGAAATCGTGAAAAAATTTCTTTTCAACCACTCGCATCCACATATCTTCAACGGTTGTCGTTGATTCGATCAGTTCGGAAGCGGGAAAGGTTTTTGACTTTTTCTTCGATAAAGATAAGAGAAGTTCGCGGACATCTTTGGGTTTGGAACGGCATTTTTCCGCTGTGTGATCGCCGTTAAAGGGCGTGTTAAAAATCAAATTCCAGATTGCATCAATCCCGCCGATAGAGGCTTCGGGGACTTCGTTTTTGCCGAAACAAATCTTTCCGCTCAAATCGCCGCCGATATTTGGCAAAGGTGCAATCGCCAATTTTGTTTTCGTCGTAACACGCCTGCCTTTCGCCGCCCAGAGATAAAATTCCCGTCCTTTCCCAAGTAATACAAGAGTCGGCAGGGCAAGCGTGAGTTCAGATACTTCGCCGTTTTTAGTTTCAATAAAGATAGTCCGAATTTTCGCCGGTTCAAAAGAGAGAACAAAATTCCCTTCCGGCTCTTCGCGGTATCGCAAAATCCGTCTTGTCAACCAACCCGAATCGGTTCTGAACTCACGAAACGCCAGTGCGATTTGCTCACTCGATAAGGCTTTGGCGGATTCACGTCCGCCGTCCTCAATTCGTTTGAAAAGATACTGACCGGGCAGAAAATACAACGCTCCCATCGCATCAGTCGGTGTGGACAGACGATTTTTAATTTCCATAAATATTTAACTAAAATGAATCCTTTATCGTTTTACTGCCCGCCGCTTATATTTTCTTCATTTAAAACTCGTCCATCATTCCAAAGTGAAATCATCTCAAGCAAAACCTGTTTCGGGTTCGCTTCAATCAAATCGTCGAGAAGACAGGTTTTTTCAAGAATCTCCTGTGCTTCCTTGTAGCTTTGCGTAAGAAAATCAAGCGTTTCGTCATTCCACTCATACCATTCTTCGCCCGCCCGACAGTTGACCGTATCGAGCCACGGATTGCCCGTTGAATGGTCAACCATTTCAAACATATTGAGATAAATTCCTTGTTTTCCCGTTTTCTCTAATTCCCAAAGTTTTTCACTCGGACGCTCATAAATTTCGGGAAAATCTTCAGCTTCGATTTTGTAATGCGCGGTTAAATATTCCCAGATTTCCTCATCCCGAAAAAAGAAAAGCAGAGCCATAGCGTAGGAAACACGCAAATATTCGTAATCAATGTCTTCACAACACAAATCAACATTGAGTGAAAACACACAGAAATTTTCAAATTCCGTTTCCGTGTCATCGTTCCAGCCGGAGAGCAGCGGGAACATATTTTGGCTCACCAATTGGAAAAACTCATTGACTCTTTCCGTGTAGTTTTCGTAATAACCCGCTTTGAAAAGGCTCGTTTTCGATGTTTTCCATTCATCGGGGAAATGTTTTTGAAAGAGGCGATAGTTTTGCTGCTCGGAAACAATTTTTTCAAGAGTTTTGCAAGCCTCAATCGCATTGCAATTTCTCGCTCTAAAGCCCAGATACTCGATTGCCTGAATCAGTTTTTCGCCGAATGGCTTACCGGAATCAAACAAATCCCGTGTTTTGTAAAGATTCGATTTTT
>NZ_JBPCKQ010000101.1:0-5429 GCF_051004135.1 Ornithinimicrobium sp. | reverse complement strand
ATCATGCCGTCGATGAGCGCGGAGACCACTTCGGCTCTCTGTGCGCCCAGGTGTGGCACCAGCAGGTCCCGCAGCCCGGCGAGCCAGACGTTGGCCAGGGGACGGAGGGCGGAGTTGCGGGCCGCCGCCAGGTAGAGCTCGTACTCCACGAGCACCCTGCTCTCCTGACTCAGGTAGCTGCGCACGCACTGCGTCAGCGCATCGGGGAGGTACTCGTGACTCGCGATGATGTCGGCCCACCTCGTCAGCTCGAGCTGGTAGTCCTCCGCGACACACCGCATACCGGCGACCAAGAGGTCGTCCAGCGTCGGGAAGTAGTAGGTGGTGGCCCCCAACGGCACGCCGGCGCGGGCGGCGATGGCCCGGTGGGTGGCCCGGCCGATGCCCACCTCGGCCACGACCTCGGCTGCAGCCCGGGCCAAGGCGATGCGGCGACCGTCGGGGTCTCGGGGCCGGCTCACGCCGCACCGCCCGCGTGGACGACCACGACTCCGAGCACGATGAGGGCGAGCCCGCTCAGCTGCGCCGCGGACAGCGACTCGCCCAAGAAGGTGACGCTGATGACCACGATCGTCGCCGTGCCCAGACCCGCCCACAGGGCGTAGGCGACGCTGACGGGCAGCTCGCGCACGCTCTGGGCCAGCAGGACGAACGCCAGGGCGTATGCGGTCAGCCCCACTGCTGTGGGGAGGGGACGGGTGGCGCCATGCGAGGCCTGGATCAGACTTGTGCCGAGGACCTCGAACGCGATCGCCACCGCCAGGAAGACGTATGCCAGCACCATATCGATCCTTTCTGTACATATGTACACGTACGATCGTACATTAGAACGCGGGGCGCTGGATTCCATGGCGTATCGACTTCGCAACGATCGACGCTTGCCCTTGGCGGCGCAAGTGCTGTAGTCACACCCCGAGGCGGTCACCTCCTCGTTGCGGACCAGACGGTGACCTCGGACGCGTCACCGGGGTGGATCAGGGACTGTCCGGCGGTGTATGAGGGCGACACGGCCTGCCGAGCCCAGCTCCATGCACGATCACCCGCGCAGGTCGCGCCGGTCGAACAGCGGGAGCGCCAATCCGACCAGCACCATGAGCACCGCCAGCAGCACCGCGGCGTGGCCCCACGGCATACCGTTGACCAAGGGGTCGCTGCCCAGGTAATAGTGGAACGGCGAGAGCCGCACCCACTCGTCATACTGCTGCGACAGCGGGAGGAACGACTGCAGCACGTAGCCGACCAGCGCAGCCCCGGCGGCAGCCCCGACGGCCCAGCGCACCCGGCCGGTGGCCGCACTGACCAGCAGCGCGAGCGCGCCGAAGACCATCCCCAGCAAGGTGGCCAGGAGGCAGGTGACGGCCGGGTTGAGCACGGAGACGTCGAGGCTCACCAGCAGCACCCCGATCGTGACGGCGACGAAGGTGATCACCCCGACGACAGCACTGAGCGCCGCCATCGCGACCACCTTGTCCAGCACCACCCGGCGCCGCGGCACCGCGTTGGCCAGCAGCAACCCCATGGTGCGCGACTCCTCCTCACCGGCCAGCGCCCGGGCTCCGATGGTTGCCGTGAGCACGATCATCGCCATCGGCACGCTGATCGCGAACACCTCACCCTGCAGATAGCCCGTCGCCGTCGACATGTCCACCCCGCCGATCATGGCGACCAGGGAGTCCGGCAGGTCGGCGAAGAACTCGCTCGTGCCGTCGGGCAGCAGCGTGTAGAACACCGGCATCAGCACGCCGAGATAGAACACGATGGCTCCCACGACCAGCGTCATGCCCTGGTGGTCCGAGACGGTCTTGGCGGTGATCGAGGACACCCGGGCCTGCCCGCCGACCCGCTCGGCGAGCGCAGCCGTGCGGGGGTTGTCACGAAGCCGGTCGAAGAGGGTGACCGCGCTGCCGCCGCTGCGCAGGTCGCGCCGGTTGAGCCCCAGGTATGCCGTCGCCGCCAGGAGGGCGCACAGGCCCAGCTGGATCGCCAGGTGCACCCCATCGACGCCGTTGACCTCGGGGACCGACCCGGTGAAGTAGTACCAGGGGAAGGCCTTCACGATGGTCTCGCCGACCTCGATCATCGGCAGCACCGAGACCGCGAGCCAGGACAGCACCATGAGCGCGGCGGCTCCTCCGGAGGAGATTGAGGGCTGACCGGTCCAGGCTCCGAGGGCGAGGGCCAGCATCCCGAAGAGCAGGGCGTTGGCCCCCAGGTGCAGCACCAGGGCGTCGACCTGCAGCCCGGTGATGTCCAGGCCCATCAGTGCCGGTATGCCGACCCCGGCCAGCCAGAGCAGCAGCGTCCCGAGGGTGGTCAGCGCCACGAGGGCGGCCACCTTGGCGCTCAACACCCGGCTGCGGCTGCGCGGGTTGCCCAGCAGCAGGCCGAGAGTGCCGGCCTGCTCCTCCCCGGCGATGGCGGCCGAGCCGATGGCGATGGCCAGCCCGCCGAGGGTCAACGCGCCCATCAGGTTGTACATCGCGCCGTAGGCGATGCCGTTGACCCCGCCGGCCTCCGGCGAGATGCCCATCGAGTCCAGCAGCGCAGGGGGCAGCTCGTAGTAGAAGGACAGGTCGAGGTCGGAGTAGATCGCCAGGGAGAACCAGAGCATCAGGGCGATCGCCGCCGCGCCGAGCACGATGCCGGTCAGCCGGTCGCGGATCGAGAAGGTGAACACCGACAGCGTCATGACACACCTGCCTCGGCCTCATCGCGCGCCTCGCGCACGTCAGGGGCCTCGTCGCCGCGGTAGTAGGCCAGGAAGATCTCCTCCAGGTCAGCCTCCTCGCTGTTGATGTCGACAAGGTGATGTCGGCCGGTGGCGACCTGCAGCAGCTCGTCCATGTTGCCGTCGAAGGCCAGCCGCACCGAGGTGTCGACGACCTCGACGTCGCGGGCGCCACGGATCGCGGTGAAGTCTTCGGCCGGCACGGGGGAGTCGAAGACCAGCTCCACCCGCCGGATCGCCTTGGAGCGCAGGTCGTGTACCCGCTCGACGTCGATCAGGTGGCCGCCGCGGATGATGCCGACCCGGTCGGCGACCCGCTGCACCTCCGAGAGGGTATGGCTGGACAGGAACACCGTGCGGCCCTGCGCCGCCACCTCGCGCATCATCGCCTGGAACTCCTGCTGCACCAGCGGGTCCAGGCCGGTCGACGGCTCGTCCATGATGATCAGCTCGGGCCGGCTCATGAACGCCTGGATCAGGCCGGCCTTCTGCCGGTTGCCGGTGGAGTAGTCGCCCACCTTCTTGGACAGGTCGGCGTCCAGCCGCTGCGCCAGCTCGTCGACATACGTCCAGTCGACGCCGCCACGCAGGTTGGCGAAGTAGCGCAGCGTGTCCTTGCCGGTGAGCTTGGGATACATCGCCAGGTCACCGAGCAGGTAGCCGATGTGCCGGCGGATCTGCACGGACTCGCGGTGGGTGTCCAGGCCCAGAATGCTCGCCCGGCCGCTGGTGGGCCTGATCAGGTCCAGGACGGTGCGGATCATGGTGGTCTTGCCCGCGCCGTTGGGGCCGAGGAAGCCGAACACCTCGCCACGCTCGACGTCGAGATCCAGGTCGACCAGGGCGTGCACGTCGCCGTAGCTCTTGGTCAGACCGCTCGTGGTGATGGCTGCTTCGGTCATGACGACTTCTCCTCGGTATGCGGTGTCTTGATGGCGTCGCGGAACCGCGCGTCGGTGAACAACCCATCGGTGTAGGCGTCCAGGACCGGGCCAGCAACGCGCAGGGTCGCCTCCGCCGGGTCGGTGATCTCGAGGACTCGCTGCGTGTGGTGCAGCAGGAGCGTCTGACCGAGGTCGGCGTTGAGCATCGCGGCCGCCCGACCCTCGGGATCTGCGCACGGCCGGATGACACCGGCCTCCTCACCGGCCGCGAAGTAGGCCAATGTCTCGTGAAACATCCGGTCGTAGAGACTGCGGCCGACCTCAGCGTCTTCGGTCAGCGCCCTCGCGACGTAGGCCATGGCCGGTGCGTAGTCCTGAGCTGTCTTGCGCATGCTGGAGTCGTCGAGAGAGAGGGTGCCGTTCAAGGCAGCGAGGGCGTCGCCCGCGATCCGGTCCATCACGTGGTCTTCGACCGCCTCGCGCAGCCCTTCCTTGGAGCCGAAGTGGTGCACCACCAGGGCGGCCGAGACCCCGGCCCGCTCGGCGATGCCGCGCACGGTGGCGGCCTTGAAGCCGATCTCACCGAAGCGGTGCAAGGCGGCGTCGCGGATGCGGGCGCGAGCGGTGAGGTCGTCCGGAGCTCCGGCGCGGCCCGGCCTCACATCCCCAACGTCGACTGAACGCATGTTCAGTATACTAAACAAATGTTCAGTCTTCGTCAAGACCCTGGTCTGCGAGGCTAGGACCATGACGTCCGACAGCGCCGCCGAGGTGGACCCGCCCGGGGCCGCGGCGTTGCTCGGGCCCGCGCAGATCCGCGAGCTGGCCGCCGGGCTGAACCTGCACCCGACCAAGGCGTGGGGGCAGAACTTCGTCGTCGACGCCAACACTGTGCGGCGCATCGTCCGGGCGTCGGGGGTGGGGGAGGATGACGTCGTGCTCGAGGTCGGGCCCGGCCTCGGCTCGCTGACCCTTGGCCTGCTGCCGCAGGTCCGCCGGGTCGTCGCGGTGGAGATCGACCCCGTCCTGGCGTCCGAGCTGCCGCACACAGTGACTACCCACGCCCCCGACCTGGCCGAGCGGCTCGACGTCCGGCATACCGATGCCCTGCGGCTCACCGGCCTGCCCGGCCCGCAGCCCACCGCGCTGGTGGCCAACCTGCCCTACAACGTCGCCGTGCCGGTCGTGCTGCACCTCCTGCAGCACCTGCCCAGCCTGCGCTCCGTGCTGGTGATGGTGCAGCTGGAGGTCGCCGAGCGACTGGTGGCCGGTCCCGGATCACGCGTCTACGGCGTGCCCAGCGTCAAGGCCGCCTGGTATGCCGAGGCGTCGGCGGCAGGGCGGATCGGGCGGTCCGTCTTCTGGCCGGCGCCCAACGTCGACTCCGGGCTGGTCCGGATGGTCCGCCGGGACCCGCCGGTGACCACGGCCACCCGCTCGGAGGTCTTCGCGGTCGTCGACGCGGCGTTCGCCCAGCGGCGCAAGACCCTGCGCGCGGCCCTGGCGGGCTGGGCCGGCAACGCACCCAGGGCGGAGCAGATCCTGCGGGCGGCGGGGGTCGACCCCACCCTTCGCGGCGAACGACTCGGTGTCTCCGAGTTCGCCGCGATCGCTGCTGCCCGGCCGGGCTGACCCCGTGAGCCGTCCGGGCTTTACCGCAGGTCGGGTGCCCCCGATCACGGCGCCCACCCTAGGGTTGGGGACATGTCCGAGGCTGTCGTTGCACAAGGGGTCACCGTCCGGGTGCCCGGCAAGCTCAACCTCGCCCTGTCCGTCGGGCCCCTGCGTGCGGACGGCTACCACGAGCTGGCCACCGT
>NZ_JBPCKQ010000100.1:0-24829 GCF_051004135.1 Ornithinimicrobium sp. | reverse complement strand
TGTAGGTCCAGCCTGCTGCACGGAAGGCCGCGGGGTCCAAGGCGTTGCGGCCGTCGATGATCAGGGGCGTGTCGACGTGCTCGCCGAGTTCGGTCGGGTCCAGGTCGCGGAACTCCTGCCACTCGGTCAGGTGCAGCACCACCTCGGCGCCGGTCACCGTCTCGACCACCGAGTCGGCGTAGTGCAGGGTCGGGAAGACCTTGGCGGCGTTGGGCATGGCCCGCGGGTCGTAGACGCTGACCGAGGCCCCGGCAAGGTGCAAGGACCCTGCGATCGACAGCGCCGGGGAGTCGCGCACGTCGTCGGAGTCGGGCTTGAACGCCGCTCCCAGGACCGCAACCCGCTTGCCCACCAGACCGCCGACCTGCTTGCGGACCAGCTGCACCACGTGCTCGCGGCGGCGCAGGTTGATGGCGTCGACCTCGGCCAAGAAGGCCACCGACGCCGAGGCACCCAGCTCACCGGCCCGTGCGGTGAAGGCCCGGATGTCCTTGGGCATGCACCCGCCGCCGAAGCCGATACCGGCGTTGAGGAACTTGCGCCCGATCCGCGCGTCGTAGCCGATGGCGTCGGCGAGCTGGGTCACGTCGGCACCGGCGATCTCACAGATCTCCGACATGGCGTTGATGAACGAGATCTTCGTGGCCAGGAAGCTGTTGGCGGCCACCTTGACCATCTCGGCCGTGGGCAAATTGGTCACCACGACCGGCGTCTTGTCCGCCTCGATCGTGCGGGCATAGACCTCGCGCAGCACCCGCTCGGCATACTCGGTGGTGACACCCAGCACGAGCCGGTCGGGGTGCAGGGTGTCCTGCACGGCCAGCCCCTCGCGCAGGAACTCCGGGTTCCACGCCAGGTGCGCGGTGACACTGTCGGGGGTCAGGGCCTCGATGCGATCGGAGAGCCGCTCCGCGGTGCCGACGGGCACGGTGGACTTGCCGACGACCACCGACCCGTCCTTCAGGTGCGGGATCAGCGCGTCGACCGAGGCGTCGACGTGGCTCATGTCGGCCGCCAGCGAGCCGCGCCGCTGCGGGGTGCCCACGCAGACGAAGTGGATGTCGGCCTCGGCCACCTGCGAGATGTCGGTGGTGAAGCGGAGCCGGTCACCGACGTGCTGGGCCAGCAGCGGCTCGAAGTCCGGCTCGTAGAACGGCATCCGGCCTGCGGACAGTGCCTCGATCTTGGCCGGGTCGACGTCGACTCCGACGACGTCGAAGCCGAGCTCGGCCATCCCCGCGGCGTGCACCGCGCCCAGGTAGCCGGTTCCTATGACTGAAACGCGCATTCACACCACTCCATCGCTCACGGGTCGGGGGAGACCGTACCCCGTCGCGACCAAGCAGTGACATTCCGCGGGACGGATCTCAGCGCAACACGGGTGCCGCGTCGAGCAGGGCCTGCGCCAGGGTGCGGCTGTAGGTGGTGGTGAGGTGGCTGTTGTCGGAGTAGACGATGATGTTGCCGATGACCGGCGGGCAGACCCGCGCGTCGCACAGGGAGTCGGACAGGTCGGCGAAGCTCACACCCTCCGGGGCAGGGTCCAGCAGGCTGGTGGGGTCGACCGGGCTGAGCACCCGGTCCCGATTCAGGTCACACTCCCGGGTCAGCGGGCCATTGGCGGCCAGGCAGTCGACCATGTCCTGGCCGGACCGGGGGGTCTCCCGGATGGCCAGCACCGGGATGTCGTCTCGCGCCAGCTCCTCCCAGACCCGCAGGTATGCCGTCGGCACCGCCTCCTCGTCACCCTTCCCGACCGTCGAGGTGAGCACCACCAGGTCGGGGTCCTGCTCGGCGATCCACTCCAGGCTGGCGGCGTTCCACGCCCGGCAGGACTCCTGCTGTGCCGTCGCGCCGCCGCCGGCCTCCCCGGCGTCGCCGGCCAGGTGGGTCCCCGGCCGGCATCCGCTCTTGGTCGCCGAGAGCAGTCGCCAGCCGCGCTGCTCGGCGATCACTTGCAGGGGCGGCTGCCAGTGCGCCGAGTGGCTGCCACCGACCAGGATCATGGTGCGCTCCGCCCCCGGGTCGCCGTACTCGCAGGAGGCGACCTCGTCCACGTCCTGCGCCTGGTGGCAGCCCTGGGCGTAGACGGCGGGGATGTCCTCCGATGCGCTGTCGATGCCCGGGGCCGGGGTCTGCGTGTTGCTGCTCGTGAGCGACCCTGCGGAGTTTGTGCCGGTCGCGTCACGGGCCCCGGGGTAGACCTCCGGTTCGAGGTCGGTCTGCACGACGCCGGTCTGCTCGCTCTGCGCGGCCACGACATACGCCGTCCCGGCGAAGGGCCCCACGAGCAGGGCCGCCAGGAGGGGGACCCCCCAGGCGCGACGCCGCTCCACGGACAGCGAGCGCACCGGGCGCTCCACGAGATGGGTGGAGACGAAGGACAAGGCGATGGCGACGGCGATCACCGCGAGGCCGCCCAGTGCCCCGACCCGGTCCCGCTGGGTCAGCACCAGCACGAAGACCAGCAGCGGCCAGTGCCACAGGTAGAGCGCGTAGGAGACCGACCCGAGCTGCACCAGGGGTCTGCTGGACAGCAGTGTGCTGGCCGACCACCGGGAGTCGGTGTGACCGGCGAGCAGGATCAGCACCGCCCCGGTCACGGGCCACAGCGCGACCCAGCCGGGGAAGGAGGTGCCGACGCTCAGCAGCGCCCCGCAGCTGAGGACGGCCAGCAGGCCGACCCAGCCCAGCCCGAACGACCAGCGCCGGGACAGCACCGGCCACCACGGGGCGGACAGCGCCATCAGGCCGCCCGCACCGAACTCCCATACCCGGGCGCCGGTGTGGAAGTAGGCCACCGGCTGGTCGACGCCGGTGAACCACACCGAGAAGGCGAGCGAGCCGAGGGTCAGTGCCCCCATGACCAGGCCGAGCCGGCGCCGCGCCGTCGCGGGGGAGCCGACCCGCAGCGCCAGCACGAACAGGACGAGCCAGATCAGGTAGAACTGACCCTGGATCGACATCGCCCAGAAGTGCTGCACGGGGCTGTTGGTGTAGTCGCGCTGCAGGTAGTCCACCGAGCGGGCGGCCAGCGCCCAGTTCTCGTAGTAGAGCGCCGAGGCCGCGATCTCGGAGAAGACCTCGTCGCGCCGGGTGCTCGGGATCAGCCACCAGGTGGCCAGGGCCACGACGCCGAGCACGAGCAGAGCGTTGGGGAGCAGGCGCTTGAGCAGCCGGCCAAGGTAGCGCCCGGCGTCGATCCGCCCGGTGCGCTCGAGATGGCCGAGCAGGGTCGTGGTGACCATGAAGCCGGCGACGACGAAGAAGACGTCGACGCCGCCGGAGACCCGGCCGAACCACACGTGGTAGGCGGCGACCAGCAGTGCGGCGACCGCGCGCAGTCCCTCGATCTCCCACCGGAAGCGGCGGGGCGCGGGGGGACCCCCTGGGCTCTCGGGCATGCTCGGTGGTCCTTCGGGGGGTCGGTGACCACTGCAGGCTAGTCGATCAGGGGGTGCGCCCGGTGCCGTCCAGGCGCTGGGGACCGCGGTTCTGACAGGATCGGGGTATGACGCAGCACATCGCCTCGGAGTTGGTGGCCAATGTCGCCCAGGTGCACGTGGAGCCCGGCCAGCAGGTGCAGGCGGGCGACGAGGTGGTGCTGCTGGAGTCGATGAAGATGGAGATCCCGATGCTGGTGGAGCACGCTGGCACGGTCAGCGAGGTCCGCGTCTCCCCCGGCGACGTGGTGCAGGAGGGCGACGTCCTGGTCGTGGTCGACTGACGAGCGCGACCGCGAGTCCTACCGTGGCGGCAGCTCGGTGACCTCGAGCCAGCGGCGGATCATCGGCATCACCTGCTCGGGGACCTCCAGGTGGTGGAAGTGTCCGGCGCCGACGGTCTGCCCCGTGGTCAGGGCCAGCCCGGCGGCGCGGGCGACCGCGGCGATCTGGCGCTCGGCGGTGGCTGCGTGCAGGACCAGCAGGGGATGGTCCAGCGCCCGCAGCGCGGCCTCGCCGTCGAAGGCGGCCATGGCTCGGGCGGCGCCGGCGGCCACGGCAGGACGGAACCGGGCCATGGTCTCCACGATCGCGTGCACCGAGGCCCGGTCGGTGGGTAGGAACAGGCTCTCGGCGAATTCGGTGCGCCAGCGCCCGGAGCGGTCGGCCGCGACCTGGGGGGCGGCCTGCGCCCAGAACTCCTTGCCCTTGGCGCTGACCACCGGCGCCGGGTCCAGCAGCACCCCGGCCACGGGGCCCTGTGGCCCGGCGGCCCGGGCGGCCAGGGTCGCCAGCACGACGAGGGCGCCCATGCTGTGCCCGATCAGCACCGGTGAGCGCAGGCCGGCCGTGCGGCAGATCTGCCACACGTCGTCGGCGTAGTCCTCGATGCGCACCTCCCGCAGGGCGCGGGGGACCGGCTCGTCGAGGTCGGCGGCCCGACCGCCGCCGACCCCCATCGACCCGTCGTCCTCGATCCGGGAGGAGTCGCCGTGTCCACGCAGGTCGATCTCGATGATCCGGTGTTCGGCGCCGAAGGCCTCCTTGAGGGTGATCATCGAGGAGCTCTCACAGCACCAGCCGTGGATCAGCACGAGATCGGGCCGCCCGGAGGACGAGGGCCCGGACACGGCATACCGGACCTGACCGGCGGGGGTGTGGATGGCCGCTGACATGGTGCCGATCGTCGCACGTCAACGATTGGACCGGTATGCCGTGCGCCGAGTATCGTGGCCGGGTTCGCCGTATGAGCCGAGACCCTGTGGACAACTGCCGACGCCCGATGACGGGAGTTGGCATCCTGGGTGCAGGCGCAACGGCGGGACGTATCGCAACCCTCCTGTCACGGAGAGACCGTGGCCGCCGAGACCGAAGGAGGTGGGTTCACGCATGCGTCAGTACGAACTGATGATGATCCTCGATCCCGAGATGGACGAGCGCAATCTGCAGCCCGCGCTGGACAAGATGCTCGCTGTCGTCCCCAAGGACGGCGGGAGCTTGGACTCCACCGAGATCTGGGGCCGGCGCCGGCTGGCCTACGAGATCAAGAAGCAGGCCGAGGGCATCTATGCCGTCGTCACCATGACGACCGAGTCGGCCACCGCCAAGGAGCTGGACCGTCAGCTGGGCCTCAACGAGCAGGTGCTGCGCACCAAGCTGCTGCGCCTCGACGCCTGAGGCACCGACGCGGCGGCCGCCGGCTGCCTGGACGCTGAGCACACCCTGACCCGAGCGAAGGACTGAGCATGGCAGGAGAAACCCCGATCAGCCTGGTCGGCAACCTCACCGCTGACCCCGAGCTGCGGTTCACCCCCTCCGGGGCGGCCGTGGCCAACTTCACCGTGGCCTCGACGCCGCGGCAGTTCGACCGCCAGAACAACGAGTGGAAGGACGGCGACACGCTGTTCATGCGCTGCTCGATCTGGCGGGACGCGGCCGAGAACGTCGCCGAGTCGCTGCACCGCGGCGCCCGCGTGGTCGTCACCGGCCGGCTCGTGCAGCGTTCCTGGGAGACCCCCGAGGGTGAGAAGCGCACCGTCGTGGAGATGCAGGCCGACGAGGTCGGGCCGTCGCTGAAGTACGCCACTGCCCAGGTCACCAAGGCCCAGCGCGGCGGTGGTGGCGGCTTCGGCGGAGGCTCCCAGGGCGGGCAGTCCGGTGGTCAAGGTGGACAGTCCGGCCAGGGTGGGCGCTCCCAGCCCGACGCCGATCCATGGGCGACCGGGGGCAGCTCCGGTGGCCAGGGCTCCGGTGGCCAAGGTGGCGGTCAGGGCTCGGGCGGCCAAGGTGGCGGTCAGGGTTCCGGCGGCCAAGGTGGCGGTCAGGGTTCGGGCGGCCAAGGTGGCGGCTGGGGCGGTGGCCCGTCCTACGACGAGCCCCCGTTCTGACCTGAGCGGGCGTTCGGCAGGCGCGTTTGCAGGCCGAGCACACCGCATACCGATCAATCCAGAGAACCAACCCATCCCGAGTTCGAAGATCGGGCTCTCACCAGAAGGAGAGCACCACGATGGCCAAGCCCGTTGTGCGCAAAGTAAAGAAGAAGGCGAACCCGCTCAAGGCCGCCAAGATCGAGTCGATCGACTACAAGGACACGGCGCTGCTGCGCAAGTTCATCTCTGACCGCGGCAAGATCCGCGCTCGCCGGGTGACCGGGGTGTCCGTGCAGGAGCAGCGGCGGATCGCCAACGCGGTCAAGAATGCCCGCGAGATGGCGCTGCTGCCCTACTCCAGCTCGGCACGCTGAGCCGGCGCCCGGACGACGAAGGAGAAGCCCATGAAGCTCATTCTCACCCAGCCCGTCAGCGGGCTGGGCGTGGCCGGTGACGTCGTCGACGTCAAGGACGGCTACGCCCGCAACTACCTGCTGCCGCGCAAGTTCGGCACGCCGTGGACCAAGGGCGGCCAGAAGCAGGTCGAGGCGATCACCAAGGCCCGCGCCTCCAAGGCGCAGCACACGTCGGAGCAGGCCGCCTCGGCGAAGGCGCGCCTGGAGTCCGAACCGGTCATCGTGACCGAGCGTGCGGGCACCGGTGGCCGGCTCTTCGGCGCAGTGACCTCCGCCGAGATCGCACACGCGATCCACGACGCCGGTGGCCCCGAGGTGGACCGCCGTCGTATCGAGGTGCCGTCGCCGATCCGCAGCGTCGGCGAGCACACCGCGCACGTGCGCCTGCACGACGACGTGCAGGCCACGGTGACCGTCCAGGTCGTCAGCGCCTGAGCGACCCATTCCCCACGAAGGGGGCCCCGCCGACATCGGGGGGGGCCCCTTCGTGCCTCCGCGGCACATCTTCCTCGGTTGACAGTCCATCGCGCGGGATAACGTGCATTGCGCCGTGTCCGGACGCGACGCAATGCACTCAATGCCGCGCAGTGTCCCGAGGGCCACTGCGCGGCGTCCAGCCGGGGGCTATGCGTCGATCAGGACGTTGGCGAAGATCTGCCAGGCCAGGGCGCTCTTGGCGATCAGGCTGAGCACGATGTAGGTGCGCTCCCCGGTCAGATAGTCCCGCCAGCGGCCGATCTGGCGATACTGCAGCCACTGGTTGATCGCGAAGCTGTTGAAGAACAGGAAGATCGTGATCAGGATCCCGTAGACGAAGCCCGGAGGCCCCTCGCCGCCTTCGATGGCCACGTTGACGATGAGGTAGCCGATCACCGCGAGCCAGGGGCCGATGCCCGCGACGCAGCCGAACCAGAACGGGGCCCACCAGGCCCGTTCGCCGCGCTCCGGGGCCTCGCCCCGGGTGTGCATCAGCCCGTTGTTGCCCATCTCCATCAGCCAGCCGAACAGGATCATCGCCACGTTGGCGATGCCGAGGCCGATCAGCGCGGCCAGGTCGGTGATGCCGAAGACCAGGCAGATCAGCAGGATCATCAGCGTCGAGGACAGCGAGTACTCGACCCAGCGGAACCGGTTGCGACCGCGGGACAGCTCCCCGACATACCGACCGAAGCCCCACGGAGAGGCGATTAGGAAGTGGAAGAAGGCGGACAGGAACAGAAATGACGAGGTGCCGGCCGCCAGCGGTATGTCGACCACTGCGTTGGTGACGCCCTGCGACAGTGGGGTGCCGGGCGGGCCGTTCAGGGCGAACGTCGAGATCGGCAGGCTGAAGTCGTTGCTCAGCGCGACCATGGCCGAGCCCGAGGCGAGGTGCAGCACCCCCATCACCAGGTTGAACAGCCGCAGCCGGCCGGCGGTGCGATCGGTGACGGTGACGGAGCGGGTATGCAGCTCGATCGGGTGGGCGGTCATGGCCACAGTGTTTCACTTTTCGTAGGAGATTGGGACCCGAGGAGCGGCCGGTCGGCTGGATCGTGCACGTGCGCACTTCGGCCGGTGAGGTGGCGGGTATGACTTCCGTGTCGCGATCCCGTGCTGTCCGCGTGCTCAGTGTCTCTGCCTTCGCCTGTGCTTCGTTCGCCGTGCCGCTCGCTGCCCCCGCGGCTGACGGCGACCAGCAACCAGGTCCCGTCGAGGCGGTGCCGGAGGGCGAGGCCACGGCGGTGCGGCTGTCCGTTGCGGGCACCCATGAGACCGGGGTGATCGACAAGTCGGCCGCCGAGATCACCGCATTCGACCCGGGGACCGGCCGACTGTTCGTGGGCAACGCCAACTCGGGCAACCGGCGAGCCGCTGCTGGCCGTGGCCAACGAGGTCTCCGGCACGACGACCCTGTTCGACATCGACACCCTGACCCCCGACCGGCTCGGCGGGGTGGACCCCTACGACACCGCCGCGCAGATCGCGGACGGCTACCCGACCGGCGGTGACACGGCATACATCGCCTGCGGTGAGATCCTCCCGGATGTGCTGGTCGCGGCCGCCCTGGCCGGGACCGGTGCCGCCCCGGTGCTGCTCTCGCGCGCCGACCGGGTGCCGGCCGTGACCGATGCGGCGCTGCGCAGGTTGGCGCCGGAGCGACCCGCTACGGCACGGCGGCCGTGGTGGCGGCACGGTTCCCGGACCCGTCCCGAGTCTTCGTCGCCTCCGGGCTGGACTTCCCCGACGCGTTGGCCGGTGCTGCCGTGGCCGGGAATCAGGGGGCACCGGTGCCGTGTCGGGCGTTACTCAACCCGAGGAGTGCATGCGCCAAGCATGTTTGACATGCTCCGTGCATGCTAGGCTCAACAGATGGGAACTCATGTGCAGATCCGTGATCTGCCCGACGACGTGCACCGCACCCTCAAGGCGCGGGCCGCCACCTCGGGTATGTCGTTGTCCGAGTACCTGCGCGGGCTGCTCACTCGGGACGCATCCCGCCCCACACCGGAGGAGCTGGCCGAGCGGGTGCGGGCACGAGGACCTGTCACTCTCGAAGAGCCGATCGAGGTGACCGTGCGGCGGCTGCGAGAGCACGGAGAGTGAGCGTGCTCGACACTTCGGCAGTCGTCGACTACCTGTTGGGTCAGTCCAGCGCTGGGCAGGTGAAGGAGATCATCGACGCCGAGGGGGGTAGCGCCGCCCCCGACATCGTGGTGTCCGAGACTCTGTCGGCGCTGCGGCGTCTCGTCGCTCGATCGGTGATCCGCCCCTACCGCGCTGGTCAGGCCGTCAGTGACCTGGGTGACATCTCGGTGGCGCTGTTCCCTACCCTGGCCTTCCGAGAGCGTGCCTGGCGGTTTCGGGACAACATGACCGCCGCCGACGCGCTCTTCGTGGCCCTGGCCGAAGCCCTCGATGAGCCGTTGGTCACCAAGGACCACCGTCTGGCGACCGCGACCAGACGGCATACCGGCGTCCGTGTCGTGGAGCTGGTCGGCTGACTTTAGGTACGGTTGCGGGGAGACGACGGTCGAGGGGAGCGCATGGGTATGCGGCGCAGGGCGGGCCTGGTCGTCGTCGCCGCAGCCGCGGGGACGGATGCTGCTCAGCGGGTGCTCGGCGGTGCCGGAGGGTGTGTCGGGGCTGACGGTGGACGACCAGGGTCGGGTGATCGGTGCGGTCCGCACGTGTGACACGAAGGTGGTCGGGGTGGAGGTGCTGCGCGTCGTCCGTGGGCAGCGGCCCGTTTCGCGACCTGCTCGACCCCGCGGAGACCTACCGGGTGCGCTGCGTGACCGACGACAAGTCCAAGGTCGTCGGACGGTCAAAGTCGAGCGGGCCGAGCTCGACGCGTTGGAGCCCGGAGCCGTGCTGACCGGCTCGACCTATCCCACGGCTGTCGGCGGCTCCACCCGGAGCTCAGGCGAGCGCCACCACAACCACGGCGGCCCCGCAATCCGATGCCTCCACGGGTCGGGACGACGACGTCGTGCCGGCGCAGGAGTTCTGGGACACCGCCGACGAGTTCTGTGGAGACGGCTGAGCCGCAGGAGGCGAGCGCGGTGACCGTCAGCGACCCATCCCGGTGACCAGCCAGATGTCGGTGCGCGCCCGGGCCAGCATGCCGGCCGAGCGGATCGCCATGAACGCCAGGAAGGCCACCCATAACCACACCAGGCCACTGGTGCCCTCGACCCCCACCAGCACCAGGGCGGCGACGACCGGCAGATAGGCGGCCAGGAACGCGGTTTGCGCCCAGGCCAGCCAGGTGGCATCACCGGCCCCGATCAGCACGCCGTCCAGCACGTAGGCGATGCCGGCGATCGGCTGGCCCACGGCGACCACGATGAGCGCGGCAGCCAGCGCGTCGCGCACCTGCGGGTCGGCCGAGAAGCCGAGCGGGATGACCCGGTGCAGCGCGAGGATCAGGGCGGTCAGGGCGACACCGAACCAGACGACCCAGCGCAGCATGGTCGCGGTGGCGTCGCGGGTCCCGGCGACGTCTCCGGCACCGAGGGCCTTGCCGGTGATCGCCTGCGCGGCGATGGCCAGCGCGTCGAGCGCGAAGGCGAGCGCCGTCCATACCGTCATCGAGACCTGGTATGCCGCCAGCTGCGGATCACCGAGCCCGGCGGCGACCCAGGTGGTGGCCAGGAGCGCCGCGCGCAGGGACAGCGTGCGCACCAAGAGCGGGACCCCGCCCAGGGCGGCGCGCAGCACGCCTCCGGGGTGGAAGGAACGGGGCGCATGGTGCCGGCGCGCTCCCCGGATGACCACGACGAGCAGCACGATCGCCATACCGGTTTGCGCGACGACCGTGCCCCACGCGGCGCCGGCGATGCCGAAGCCGACTCCGTGGACGAGGAGCAGGGAGAGCGCGGCGTTGGTGGTGAAGCCGACGACCGCGACGACCAAGGGGGTGCGGGTGTCCTGCAGACCGCGCAGCACCCCGGTCGCGGCCAGCACGAGCAGCATGGCCGGTATGCCGTAGGCCGAGATGCGCAGATAGGTCACGGCTTCGTCGATGGCGGCCGGGGTGGCGCCGAAGAGCTCGACGATGGGGCGGGCGGCCAGGACGGTGAAGATCGTGGTGGCCGCGCCGAGCAACGCCGCGAGCCACAAGCCGTCGATGCCGGCGCTGAGGGCCGCCCGGGTGTCGCCGGCGCCGAGCCTACGGGCGACCACCGAGGTGGTGCCGTAGGCGAGGAAGACGAAGACGCCCGTGAGGGTGAGCAGCACGGCACTTGCCACCCCCAGACCCGCCAGTGAGGTGGTGCCCAGGTAGCCGACGATGGCGCTGTCGGCGAGCAGGAAGAGCGGTTCGGCGACCAGGGCCAGGAATGCGGGGATCGCGAGGCGCAGAATTTCGCGGTGCTGCGCCTGCTGAGTCACGCGGCAAGGTTAGCCGCGGGTGACCGGGGCGCGTGGTGCAGGTGAACGGTGGGGATCGAAGTATTTTTCCTCCACACGGTGGGGGAGACATCGTCGCAGGTCAGCAAGGTGATGGTGCGGAAGTTTCTCGACTGTCCACAGGTCTGTGCACAAGGTGTGTACGGCGACGCGCGGGTCTGTGCACCGGTTGTCCCCAGGCGCGTCCACAAGTCCGTTTGGGGGGTCGTGCCGAGGGTCGTAGCGTGTGTCGGCGCGGGTCTGTCGGTGCGCTCTGGTGGAGTGTGCGCAGGCTCGAGCACAGGCCGAGCCAGGATGCCCGAAGGGAGGGATCGCGTGTCGCTGAGCGAGCTGGAGCAGAACTACGGGCCGATGCCCGACGCGCCGCCGGAGGAGCGCCTGCCCCCGCAGGATGTCGCGGCCGAGCAGAGCGCGCTGGGCAGCATGCTGCTGTCCAAGGACGCGATCGGCGAGTGCTCCGAGATCGTCCAGCCGATCGACTTCTACCGGCCGGCGCACGAGACGATCCACGAGGCTGTCGTCGACCTCTACTCCCGCGGCGAGCCGGTCGACGCGATCACGGTGGCCGACGAGCTGTCCAAGCGCGGCGACCTGGCCCGGGTGGGCGGCACGGCATACCTGCACCAGCTGATCGCCGCGGTGCCGACGGCGGCCAACGCCTCCTACTACGCGCAGATCATCTCCGAGCGGGCGATGCTGCGGCGCCTGGTCGAGGCCGGCACCCGGATCGTGCAGATGGGCTATGCCCAGGGCGGCGGCGACGTCGAGGAGATCGTCAACTCCGCCCAGGCCGAGATCTACAGCGTCGCCGACCGGCGCAAGGGCGAGGACTACCATCCCCTCGCCGCGCTGCTCGAGCCGACGATGGATGAGATCGAGCACAACGCCGGCAGCTCCGGGGAGATGGTCGGGGTGCCCACCGGCTTCACCAGTCTGGACGAGCTGACCAACGGTCTGCACCCGGGGCAGATGGTGATCGTGGCCGCGCGGCCAGCAGTGGGAAAATCCACTTTTGCGCTGGACGTGGCGCGGACGGCGGCGATCAAGCACGACATACCGACCGTGGTGTTCTCCTTGGAGATGAGCCGCACCGAGATCACCATGCGGCTGCTGTCGGCGGAGTCGGAGATCCCGCTGCAGGCCATGCGCAAGGGCAAGCTGGAGGACCGGCACTGGACCAAGCTGGCCGAGACGCAGGGGAGGTTGCACGAGAAGCCGCTGTTCATCGACGACGCGCCCAACATGGCGCTGATGGAGATCAGGGCCAAGTGCCGGCGGCTCAAGCAGCGCAACAATCTCAAGCTGGTGATCGTCGACTACCTGCAGCTGATGAGCTCGGGCAAGCGGGTCGAGTCACGGCAGCAGGAGGTCGCCGAGTTCTCCCGGGCGCTCAAGCTGCTGGCCAAAGAGCTCGAGGTCCCGGTCATCGCGTTGTCCCAGCTCAACCGTGGTCCGGAGCAGCGCACCGACAAGAAGCCGCAGATGTCGGATCTGAGAGAGTCGGGCTGTCTGACCGCCGACACCCGGGTGTTGCGCGCCGACACCGGCGCCGAGGTCAGCCTGGGCGAGCTGCATACCTCCGGGGAGCGCGACGTGCCCGTCTGGTCGCTGGACGAGTCGCTGCGCTACGTGCGCCGTCACCTGACCCACGTTTTCGCGACCGGCACCAAGCCCGTCTTCCGGCTCACCCTCGCATCCGGCAAGACGCTGCGGGCCACCGAAAACCACCCCTTCCTGACGTATGCCGGGTGGCGGCAGCTGGGTGACCTGCGCACCGGCGACCGCATCGCTGTGCCGCGGCACATCCCGGCGCCGGCGCAGCACGCCCCGTGGGACAACGACCACCAGCTGGTCCTGCTTGCCCATCTCCTGGGAGACGGCTCGATGCTGCGCAGGCAGCCGTTGTGCTACGCCTCGATCGACGAGGAGAACTTGCGGGCGGTCGAGCAGGCGGCCCTCACGTTCGCAGTGGTCGCGGTTCGGGACGAGTATGCCGCCGCGCGGTGCACCACGTTGCGGCTGCGGTCCCCGTTCCGGCTGGTCCGAGGTAGGCACAACCCCATCGCCGGGTGGCTGGACGGGCTGGGCGTGTTCGGGTTGCGTAGCCATGAGAAGTTCGTGCCCGAGCCGGTGTTCCATGCCTCAAAACGGCAGATCTCCTTGTTCTTGCACCACATCTGGGCAACAGATGGGTCGGTGACCGTGAGTAAGAACCAGCGCGGCGGTCGCATCTACTATGCGTCCAACAGCCGACGACTCGTGGATGATCTGTCGCAGCTGCTGCTGCGCTTCGGGATATCGACGCGGACCCGGGCGACCCGCAAAGCGGGCTATCGCGATGGCTGGACCATCGACATCTCCGGCGCGGACAGTCAGCGGCGATTCCTCCAGGAGATCGGCGTTTTCGGCGGACGTTCAGCTTCGGCGGCGACATTGTTGGAGATCATCCGACATCGACAGGGCAACACCAACGTCGACACCGTGCCCCGCGAGGTGTGGGAGGACGTGAAGGCGACGATGACGGTCAAGGGCGTGACTGCGCGGCCGCTGCAAGCCGGGATCAATACACAGTCCGGGATCAATACACAGTACTGCGGTTCCACGCTCTACAAGAGCGCACCGTCGCGAGAGCGGCTCGGCCGTATTGCGCAGGTGCTCGACAGCGCGGACCTTGAGCTGTTAGCAGTCAACGACGTGTGGTGGGACACCGTGACGAGCATCGAGATGGCCGGGGTCGAAGAGGTCTTCGACGCGACAGTGCTGGGTGGGCACAATTTCGTAGCCAACGGCGTCGCCGTTCACAACAGCATCGAACAGGACGCTGACCTCGTGATCCTGCTGCACCGCGAGTCGATGTACGAACGGGAGTCACCGCGCGAGGGCGAGGCCGACGTGATCGTGGCCAAGCACCGCAACGGGCCGACCGACACGGTCGTGGTCGCATTCCAGGGTCACTACAGCCGGTTCACCAACATGGCCCAGAACTTCTAGCGGTTCTGATGAGATGCATGGCGTGTGTTGTCGAGATGCAGCCAATCTTGTAAGAAGTGACCTGGTTTCTTGGAATCAGCTGACGCCAGCATGTCGGGTGTGTCGCAAGCACAGGGTTATAAGTCTTTGCTCCGGGAGGGTCTTCTGTTCGCCGTACTAACATGCCCGGTCCGTCGATGACCTCCGCGCTCGTGCCGACGGAGGTCAGCCTTCCGGATGGAAGCCGATGAGCCACGGCACGCCGAACTGGTCGACGACCTCGCCGTCCCAGTCACCCCACGGTCGTTCCTGCAGTTCATCGACGACCGTGCCCTGGTCAGCGAGCCGAGCGAACCACTCCCGCATCGTGCCCGGCTCCGCGGTGCCCAGCAGGGCGAGTCGCATCCCCTCGATGCGCAGCGGCGGCTCGTCGCCAGCCGTGTCCGAGGCGGCCAGGCCGACCGGTCCGGAGAGCTCACCGTGCGCGATGGCGTCGGCCGGCCCGTCGTCACGGTTGAACTGCTCGAAGGTGAACAGGCTCACCTCGCCGCCGAAGACGTCGGCGTAGAAGGTGAGTGCCTCGCGGGCCGCGCCGGGGAGCGCCAGGTAGGGCTGAAGAGCGGTCATGGCCCCCAATCTAGGCCCGGCCGGGGTGACGTCCTCGGGCTGACCGTCGTCAGTCAGCTGCGCGTCGCACGTCTTGAGCGAGGCCGTGCGTGGCGATGTTGGCGTAGGTGGCGTCGCCGCACAGCGGCTCGCGGACCTCGATGCCGGACGCATCGAGGTCCTACCCGCCTGACCACCCTCACGCAGGCCGGGCGCTCACCCCGGCGGCGCTGGGGCAGGCCACGCGTCAGCAAGTTGCTGCCTGCGCCTGCGGTCGTCGGCGAGGGCTCCCGTGCTCGCTGCGAAGTGAAGAGACTGCTCCAACCACGCCATGCGCTGGGACGGTGTGCTGCTGGCGCGGGCCCGCAGGGTCGCGCTGGCATCGGAGGTGCCCCGCCACCGGTCGTCATCCGTCGTTGTTGCCATCGTGGTCCACGATAGGGCTCTGCGCCAGGGCCGACAACGCGGCAATGTCCGCTACGTCCTGCGGCCGCGCGGAGTGTCGCTTCATGGCGATGAGGTGTGCCACCGACGCCACTTTGACCGGTATGCCGTCGACGGACATCACGTCGGCGTCGGCCGAGAGCTCCGCATAGGGGATAGGGGTCGTGGCCAGCAGGTCGACCTCGCGCAGCGGGTCGTCCGGATCGTGCAAGGTGAAGGCCACCAGATGGCGATGGTTGACCCACTCGGTGCGCCTCTGCTCGTCGGCGAAGTGCTCGGCCGGCACGGGAAGTCGCGGGATCAGCCCCTCGTGGGTGAGCACCCGGACCATGGCCGTGGCGTTGTCGGCGCGCAGATCCAGCGCCAGATCGAGGTCGACCGTCATCCGGGCGTGGCCACGGAGGACGACCGCTACGCCACCGACGACCACATGGTCGACCTCCGCATCGTGGAGCGCAGCGAGGATGCTCACGATCGACCGCACCAGCTCACCCTAGGGCAACTCGGCCTGCCCTCGAGCTGGTCATCATGGCGCCCCGTGAAAGAGCGTGAAGAATGCATCGACTGCGCCGGTTGCGTGCTGCGCGATCTCGGCGTTGTTCGGTGGCGGGTCGCCGAGCAGGACGCGGATCTGTGTGTCGCGCACGATGAGCCCGTAGAGCGTCCGGTACGCCTGCGCCGAGTCTGGTGCGTCGAGGATCTGCTCGGTATGCAGTCGCGCCAGATACTCCTGCACGCGCGGGCCGATCCGGTGCCGGCCGGAGGTGAGCAGCCGCTCGGCCAGAGCCGGCGAGGACATCGCGGCCCGGTTGAGCTCGACGGACGCCCGGCCCGTGAGTAGTCCCAACAGCGCCTGGCCGTACGCCACGAGCGTCTCCCGCGCCTGCGTAGGCGTGGTGACTCCGGCGTCCAGAGCCTGGGTGACTCGGGTGGCCGAGTTGTCCGCGTTGGCCTCGACAAGAGCGCCCAACAGCTCGTCACGCCCCCCGAACCAGGAGTAGAGGGTCTCCTTGGAGGCCCCCGCACGGCGAGCCACGCCCTGCATGGTCAGCGCCGCGGCACCACCGGCGAGGAGCTCGGCCAGGGCCGCGTCGAGCACCTCCTGCCGTCGCGACTCGCGCTCCTGCAAGGGCAGACGTCCTCGTCGCTGGGTGGTGGCCACTTGACAAGCGTACTCCGGCGTACGCATCCTAGATCCGTACCGATACGTTCGCTTAAGGGGCGCGTCATGACTTCTCGGCTCTTCTGATCATCCGCAGTGGCGGCCGTCCTGTTGACGGGCGCCATCTTCGGCTTCTTCTATGAACGCCTCGGTCCGCAACGCCGTGTTCTTCCCGGCCTTCTTCCTCACCCCGTGGCGTTGCTCGGCACCGCCTTCCTGCTTCCTGGCCCGCCGTGCGGGCCGTGGGCGGACTACTCCACACGGTGGCAGGTCTGGAATGTCGTGCGCACCGTCGCGAGCGGGGTTGCCCTGCTGCTGAGCGTGCTCGCAGTGGCCGGCGCCGCACCGCATACCAGCGCGCGGAGCCACGCGTGATTCCGGGTGCGGGCACGCATGTGCTGTGCTCGGTCACTCGGCCTTCATGGCGCGCTCTTCTGCAGACCGAGCGTTGCCTCCATCTCCTCCAGTGGCACACCCTTGGTCTCCGGCATCACCTTGATCACCCAGAACGTCATCAGGATCCCGCAGAAGAAGAAGAACCCGAAGGCGACACCGCCGCCCAGGGTCCCTGCGATGGCGGGGAACGACCAGGAGATGGCCGCCGCGAAGGTCCAGTGGGTGAGCGCGCCCCAGGACTGTCCGCGTGCGACCTTCGGCATGTCCTCGTCGGCGCGCAGCGCCTCCTGGATCTCCGCACGCTGAAAACGGGCCTCGCCGGCGTCTGCGGACAACCGGTTTGCGACCTTAGGTGTCCGCCGGTTTGAGCAGTCCGCGTAGGCGGCTCCGACGATGGTGCCGATCAGCGCGGTGGCGACGGTGAAGCCGAGCCTGAAGCCGGAGAGGTCGAAGACCTGGGTGAGGTCCTTGGTCGTCCCGGAGATGACGGCCGTGTCGAAGCCGAACAGCAGACCGCCAAGGGCGGCGATGATCGCGCTGCGCACTGCGAGAGGTTGCACGGTGAGCTTCCTTTGCTCAGTGGTGGCGGGAGTTCGATGTTTGGTCCAGCTGGTGTGGACGGCGTGGATCAGAGATCAGCCAGGGGACGCCGGTGGTCCCACAGCTCGAACGCCTCCTCGAGATGGCCGGGGGTGTCAGGTTCGATCCGCGTCGCCGTCGCAAGGCGCTCGGTGGGGATCGTGAGGTCGACTCCGCGGGCCGCCAGGAGTGCCGCGCCGAGTGCCGAGGGACTGCGCAAGGTGATCACCTCGACGGGGCGCGCGAGCACATCGGCAAGGAGCTCCGGGACGAGCCGTTGGCGCGCCCCACCGCCGGTGAGACGGACCACCGGGTCGGTGGTGTCGAGGAGGTTCACGGCCCGGACCAGGGTGAAGACCACTGCTTCCACGGCGGCTCGGGCCAGGTGCTCCCTGGTGGTGCGTGTGGTGAGCCCGGCCCACACGCCGGTGCTGGCCGGTGAGGCGATCGCCGATCGCTCTCCGCTCAGGAAGGGCAGCATGCTGACCCCCCCCGCCCCCGGCTCGCTGACGACGGCGCCCTCGAACAGCTCGTCCCAGCTCATCGCCAGCCAGCCACGGGCCTTGTCCAGGGCAAGGCCGGCATTCTGCACGGCCGCCATGGCATACCACCCCTGCTCAGCATCCGCAAAGAGGTTCGTCACCGGGTTGGCATCGGCGTGGGGGTCCTGCACGGCGATGGTGACCTGGGCGCCGGTGCCGAGGTTGACCTGCACCTGCCCAGGCCGCAGCCCCCCACAGGCCAGCAGTGCGGCGGCGGTGTCACCTGCCCCCGTGACAACGGCGACGTCGTGTTGGTCCAGGGTGGGGATGGTGATGCCCTGGGCGATCACGGCCGCACTGGGCTCAACCGGTGGCAGCAGGTCGGCGGGGACCCCTACGGCCTCGAGCACGTCGTGTGCCCAGTCGTCGGCGACGACATCCCACAACAGCGTGGCCGAGGCGTCACTGCGGTCGGTCACCGCAGGACCGGCAAGGGCGCAGCGCAGGTAGTCCTTCGGTTGCAGGGCGTGGTCGGCTGAGGCGATCGCCTCGGGCTCGTGCTCGTTGAGCCAGGCCAGGATGGGCCCGGCCATCCCGGCCGTGATCGGGTTGGCCAACCGGGCCCGCTGCTGCTGCGGCAGCTCGCGCCACGACCTCGTCTGGTCTTCGGCGCGGCGGTCCGGCCACAGCACTGCCGGGCGAGTGGGCGAGCCGTCCGCGTCGACCAGGACGACGCCGTGCATCTGAGCGTCCACCCCCACGGCCGCTACTCGATGGTGGCGGAGGTGCGGCACCAGGTCGGCGAGGACGCGTTCGAGGGCGCCGGTCCATTCGGCAGGGTCGGTCTCCGCCCAGGTGTCGTGGGGGCTCGTGATGGTGCAGTCGGCTTCGGTCTCGGCGACGATGCCTCCGTCCGTATCGAGCGCCAGTGCCTTCAGCCCGCTCGTGCCCAGGTCAAGCCCCACCACCACCGATGCCATCAACAAATCCTGCGTTTGGAGGAGGTCGTCGGCATGGCACTGCCCTTCGTCGGAGACTTCTCATCCGCCGCCGCTACGGTGCAGCCGGACCGCGGACTTCACCCGTGAAGTAGCCAGCGTCCCACAGTCGAACAGACAGGGCCGGACCGGACTGAGGCCGGGCGAGGAGAACACGTCGGACACGTGCCAAGGTGGTGCTCATGACTGACCTGAATCCTTCATCATCGTCCTTGATCGTGGTCACCGGAGCCAACGGCCTCGTGGGCTCGACGATCTGCACGGCGCTGGTCGAGCGCGGCTCCGCGGTGCGAGCCGTCGTGCGGCGCGCCGGGACGGCTCCGAGCCTGACCGGGATCGAGGAGCGCGTCGGGGACTTCCAGGACTCCGAGTTCGCCGCTGCCGTGGTCGAGGGCGCGAGGGGCGTCGTCACCACGGTCCACCCGATGGGCTCGGACCGGGAGACCCAGCATCGGGTCGCTGTGGAGGGCACCCCGGTCCTGGCGCGGGCCGCCCGCGACGCCGGTGTCGCGCGGCTGGTCCACATCTCGACCGCCGCCGTCTACGACCGCTCGCCCGGCACCGGTGACGTCGACGAGACCTCGCCCCTGGTGGACGACGACGCCGGTGACTATGCGGTGACCAAGCGCGACACCGACGCTGCGCTGGCCACCATCGACGGGCTCACCTGCGTCCTGCTCCGCCCACCGGCGATCCTCGGCGACGGCGAGTCCTCGATCTGGAACTCCCTGCGGCCGGCGAGGATGCGCGACGACGAGGACGCTCGGCATACCGTGCCCGAGGGGAGTTTTGCCTGGGTCCACGTCGAGGACTTGGCCGCCTTCGCCGCGGATGTCGCAACCGGACGGATCCCGACGGCTGCGGACCCTGCGAGCGGACCGGTCGACGGTGCGTGCACGGCGGTCAACGTCGCCGCCGGCCCGGCCACCCAGCGCGACTACTACGAGACCGTCACCGGCGCGCTCGGCGTGGAGTCGGTGTGGGAGGAGGGTCCGGCATGGACCGGCCGGATCGTGGCCGACCGCGCCCACGGGTGGGGCTGGACCCCGCACATCGATCTGGCTCAGGCGCTGGCCGAGATCGACGCGGGGTTGCGCGGGTAGCAGCTCACCGGGCCCGGCGTATGCGGATCGCGCCCCGGGCAGTGGAGGGGTCCACGACTCGCCCACCCTGGGTGATCTGCACCTGCCCGGCGGCGACCAGCCGTCGGGCCGCCCGGCGGGCCGGCTCGATGAGCTCGCGCCACGATTCCTCGTCGGCGCTCGACCGTTGAGCCACTGCTCGGGCCGCGTCGGACGGGCAGATGGTGTGCCCCGCGGCGCGAGCGTCGAGCAGGCTGAGGGTGACCTCCTCCAGCCGCCGATCGGTGTCGTCGACCCCCTGTCGGCGGCACGCCGCGGAGCAGAAGCGCACCTGCTCCCAGTCGCGCTCCCACTTCTTGCGCCAGGTGATCCGCCGCCCGCACGAGACGCAGACCTTCTCCTCGGGGACGGCAGTAGAGGCTCGGGCCACGAGAGGAGTCTGGCGCGGCAACGTCCACGGCGCTCGTCCGGGCTGCTGCCGGCCCACTGACACGGCCGCCAACAGTGTCACGTCCCGGGAAGCAGGAGTGTCGGCGGGAGGCCGCGCTCGCGGCGCGCCCGATCCACCACCTGTTGGATGAAGTCGTGCTTGGCACGGGTGTGGGCCTCGCCCCAGATGTCGTCCTGCACCAGGCACTGCTTCAGCTCGGCCTATCGGTCTCGGTCATCCGGATGGCGCCGCAGCCAGTCGGCGAACAAGCGCACATGAGACCCCGGCCACTGGTCGGGCGTGAATGTGTGCGCGATCGCCACCCTTATCCCGCCATCGATCAGGTATGCGGCCCGGTGGGCGCCGAGGGTGGTCGGCTCGGTCCAGCCGAGCGCCCGTAGGGCAGGCAGCGTGTCAGAGGTGGGGTTCTCAGGTTCGGCCACGGCGATGTCGATCACCGGCTTGGCGACCAGCCCCGGCACCGAGGTCGATCCGACGTGCTCCAGCTCCCACTCAGGCCCCAGCGCGGCGCGCAGGTCCGCGGCCAGGGTGTCGCATGTCGCTGGCCACGCAGGGTCGTAGGGCACCAACCGAGCCGCGGCATACCGACCTTGATTCCTCACCTCGTACCCATAACGGCTACGCACGTCTCGACATACCTTTGATGGGTCATCGCGACCGGGCGTTCGTGACCCCCTCGACCAGCAGCACACGCTCCCGCGGCAGCACATAGCCGGCGCTGCTCGCTTCTTGAGCGAAGATCCAGCCGGGCGTGAACACCACCGCCACGTCTTGCGTGACCGTTGCATTACCGTCGACGTCAAGGCTATGGAGTCGGTGCACCAGGTAGCTGTTGCGTTCGTCGAACCGCAAACTCGTCACGCTCCCCGATGTGGTCCGGGGCAGGACGTCCCCCCGCAACCGTGCTCGCTCTCATCGGCACTCGACTGCCTACCGGCCGTGCTGCCCGAGCCCTGCCGGTCGCGGCGACTGGCATCCTCGGGGGATGGCGCGCACATGGTTGTCCGTGACGGTGGAGCTGCTCGGTGGTCGCGGTGCGGAGCGGTGGCCCTATCCGGGGCGCATCTTCGCGGTCGGGCCGTCGCACACGTTCATGGATCTCGCCGACGCCATCAACGCTGCCTTTGCCCGGTGGGACCGGGCACACCTGTCGATGTTCACGCTGGCCGACGGGCGGGTGGTCACCGACGAGCGGATGGCGGCGGAGATGGGCGGGTCGATCGGTGGGCTGATCACCGAACCGCTGGACATCGAGACCGTCAAGGTCGCTCGGACGGTGGAGGCGGGAGCGGAGTTCCAGTTCACGTTCGACCTCGGTGACGAGTGGGCACACCGGTGTGTGGTCGGGGCCCAGAAGGTCGACCCGATGGAGGTGCTCGGCATCCGGCCGGAGGGCCCGTTGGCCTACTGGGGCTGGGGCAGCATGCCGGACCAGTACGGGCGCCGGTGGGCCGACGACGACGGCGAGAGTCCTACGCCACGCCGTCCGAGCCAGCCGCACCCGATGCTGCTGCACGCGTGGCCCGCGCAGGAGCAGGTCCCCGAGCTGGACCCGCGCGAGCTGCGCGGCGCCATCGCAAGCGGCGACGCGGCCGGCTTCCTCGACGCGGTCATCGGGCGCGGCATCGACGATGCGCTGCAGCAGGTGGGAGCCGGCATACCGATGGCTCTGCAGCAGGCGCCGGAGCGGGCTGAGCCGGTGGCGGCGTCGATCATCAACCGGCTGAACTGCCGCGGCAGCGAGGGTGACGAGGTGCTGGCGCAGGATCTGCTCGCTCATTTTCGGGGCGAGCCGCTGCAGGGACGGGTGGTGCCGGTGGACCTCGACATGCTCAGCATGGAGCTGGAAGGAGACGTCAGTATGTCGAGCGGTGGCCTTCTCGATCTGCGCACCGGCCAGGTGTATGACGACAGCATCACCGACCCGATGATCGTCGGGGAGGACGCCACCATCGACGTCGAGGAGGAACCCGAGCGGTGGCTCCGCGTGGAGCGCACCGGCTCGCGGGACGGCTGGCAGGACATGGAGGCCTTCACCGCGCGGCAGCGAGACACTGCCCTGCGGGAGCGGCTGGAGCGCGCGATCGGGGGTAAAGGGGCCTTCCGCCGGTTCCGGGACGTCGTGGGCGAGGAGGACCTCCTCGCGCAGTGGCACATCTTCTCCACCGACCGTCAGCTGGGTCGTGCCCGGGAGTTCCTCGCCGCCGAAGGCATCCGGGTTGGCCGGCCCGCCACCTGACCCAGCCGCAGAACCTGGCGCGCAGACCGGCTGGACCACTAGTGCCCGCTCGCGCACACTCATGCCCTGCGCGCGCAGGCCACGAGTGTGCAGAAGGTGGCATGAGTCAGCAGGCTCTCCGCGTCAGCCGGCGGCCCTCCGTGCGACCGCCATCGCGGTGCAGGGTCCACATCGGCGAACCCACCAGATGTTCCCACAGGCTGCGGCTCGGCTCAGGCACCCTGCGCGCTCTCCGTGCTGCTCAGCGACCCTGGCCGAGGGCATCGGCCGTCGCGCGGCGCTGCTGGAGGTGGCGGCGCTCGATGTCATTGGCGCACGACGCGATGGCTTCGTCATAGGCCAGCACGGCCTCGGCGCTCCTCCTGCTGCGCACGCAGAGCTCGGCACGCACAGCGGCTGCTCGGTGCCCCGCGAACGCGCCGTCCAGCTGCTCCAGCTGCTCCAACTGGGCCAGCCCGGCCTCCGGGCCGGCCGCCTCGGCGACGGCCACGACCCGAGCGAGCAGCACCGCGGGTGAGGGGTTGACGTCGCGCAGCGTGTCGTAGAGCGTGACGATCCGGTCCCACCGGGTGTCCGCCGCCCGCGGCGCGAGCGCGTGTTCGGAGGCGATCAGCGCCTGCAGCCGGATGCTCTGCGCCCACGCCGTCCGGCCGGGCGGAACGGCAGCCAGCAGCCGGACGCCCTCGGTGATCTCGTCGTGGTGCCAGGCGGAGCGGTCCTGCTCGGCGAGCAGCACGAGCTCACCCCCAGCGTCGACGCGCGCATCGCGACGTGAGTGCTGCAGCAGCATGAGTGCGAGCAGAGCATCCAGCTCCGGTCGTGCTCCCGCCACCGCGCGGGTGATCCGCACCAGGCGGATCGCCTCGCCCGCGAAGCCGACCCGCACCAGGTCGGGCCCGGAGCCGGCGGCATACCCGGCCGTGAACGCAAGGTATGCCGTCTGGGCGACGGTCGACAGCCGGTCCGGCAGCTCGGCCACCCCCGGGATCGCGAAGGGGATGCCGGCAGTGACGATCTTCTTCTTGCCCCGGGTGATCCGCGCGGCCATCGTCGGCTCCGGGACCAGGAACAGCCGGGCCACGTCAGTGGTGGGCACGTGCAGCACGAGCCGCAGGGCCAGCGCGGCAGCGACCTCGGGCGCCAGCGCCGGGTGGGTGCACATCAGCACCAGCCGCAGCAGGTCGTCCTCCACGTGCGCATCGTCGTCCACCATCACTCCCTCCGGCGCTCGGCGACTGCTCTCGACGAGCAGCATCGGCTCCTTGCGGTGCGCCATCGCCTCCGCGCGCAGCCGGTCGGTGATCCGGCGGCCGGCCACCGTCACCATCCAGCCGGAGGGGTTGTCGGGTATGCCGTCGCGGGGCCAGGTCCGGGTGGCCGCCTCGACCGCGTCGCCCAGGGCGTCCTCCACCAGGTCGAGCCGGCGGTGGCGCGCGAGGAGCAGGGCGCTCAGCCGTCCCCACTCCTCGCGCACCAGCCGCGCGATCCGCTGCACCGCGACTCCGCTTTCCGGGGTCACGCGGACTCGTAGCCCTCGATCTGCACGACCGGGCGCACCTCGACCGCGTAGCCGGGCGTCAGGATGCGGGCGGCGGTGAGCGCCACGTCGAGGTCGGGCAGCTCGACGTCGTAGTAGCCACCGATGGCCTCCGCCGTCTCGGCGAACGGCCCGTCGGTCACGCTCACCTCCGCCGAGTCCCACGCACCCCGCAGGGTGGTGGCGGTTCCGGGGTCGGCGAGCGCTGCGTTGCTCACCCGCCGGCCGTGCTCGTTGACGAAGACCTCGAAGGCGCGGTGGGTCTCGACATACCACTCCTGCTGCGTCGCGGAGAAGTCGTCCCAGGCGCCGGGCTCACCAGCGAGCAGGATCACGTAGCGCATCAGGCCTGGCGATCCTCGTCGGTGACGACCGGGCGCAGCTCGATACCGTCGCCGAGCCGGGCGACCTGCTGGAAGCACTCCAGCAGGTCATCGAGGTCGTCGGTCCGGACCTGGTAGAAGCCGCCCACCTGCTCGGCCGTCTCGGCGAACGGTCCGTCGGTGACCGGGCCGCCGCCCACCGGGATCGAGCGGGCGGTGCCGGTCTTGTGCAGCTCGGCGCCGCCAACCACCTGATGACCGCGCTCGGTGAGCTCGGCGGAGAGCCGGCCGTACACCGCATACCCGTCCTGGCGCTCCTGCTCGGTCATGGTGCTCCACCACCGGTCGGCGTCGCCGACGATCAGCACGACGTATTCGCTCATGATGAGTCCTCTCTCGTTGCGGGCCGCTCCCTGCGACCTCACCACACTGTCGAGCG
>NZ_JBPCKQ010000099.1:0-3148 GCF_051004135.1 Ornithinimicrobium sp. | reverse complement strand
CCTCGGCCATGATCCGTGCGGTCAGCGCCGAGGTCACCCAGGGCCCCTCGGCCAGTGCCACCCCTGTGGTGGGTCCACTGCCACCCCTGCAGTCTGGCCAGCTCGACCGTGCCGAGGTCCTCCAGGTGGCCCTCGATCTCACACGTGCCCTGACCGGACAGCCACCCGGTGAGGTAGCGAAGGCAGGACCGCACGGTTGTGCGCAACCCGTCCAGGGTCGGGGTGGCCTTGAGGTCCGCGACGTCGCCGAGCAGCCGCCAGTCCGGCGCCGACGAGCTCGCCGGTCGCCTCGGCCCGGGCCGTGCCGGATGGCCCAAGGCCTGCTCGAAGGCCTGCCGGGTGACCGGCACCAGCGCCGGGTGCAGCACCCACCCCCCGTCGAAGCTCTGACCGGCCTCCCGGGTCTTGTCCGCTCGGACCCGGGCCAGCGCTCGGTGGGTGGCGTCGTCGGCTAACCCGCAGGGCACCTGCGCCACCGGGCCGCCGATGGCCTGGACCCCGCGCCGGTGGGCCGTGTGCACGATCACCTCGGCGTAGGTCCGCAGGAAGCGGGTGGACATGGTCAGGGCCTCCCGGTCCGGCAGCACGTGGTCGGGCCGCGCGGCATACAGGTGCAGGTGGGAGGCGACGTAGTCGTAGCGCCCTGCGGTCAGCGCCGTCACCCGGTGGCGCAGCGCGTGCACGATCTCCTCCAGCTGGTATGCCGCGGGAGCGGTCTCGACCAGCACGCTCAACCGGATCGTGTGACGAGGAAGGCCCAGCAGACTCTCCAGCCGGCCGAGCAGGTCGTCCCACCAGGTCGCCTCGGCGTGGTGCTCCAGCTTGGGCAGGTAGAGGTAGGGCGCGCTTCCCCGCTCGAGCAGAGCCGGGCCCTGATGTGCGACAAACAGGACGGTGTCGACCAGCGACGCAGCAACGGGACGCTGCGCTGGGCCAGGTCCGCCGGAGCGGGGCGGACCCGCCACGTGTCGTCGACGCGCAGTGCCGCGGTCTTGGGCAGGACCCCCAGGTCGTCGCCCATCCGGATCCGGTCGGCCCGCTCGGTGCGCTCGCCCAGCAACCTGCGGCGCCGTGGCTCGAAGGCGCGGTGCAGGCTCCCCACGGTCTCGCGGACCGGCGCAGTGAGCAGGTGATGCTAGGTGGGTGTGGTCATCATGGCGATCTCCTCCGGGTGCCGGTTGCTCAGTGGAACTGCTGGGACTCGGTGGACCCGGTCAGCGCCAGGGTGCCGCTGCCGGGGTTGACGACGCGACTCACCTCGTCGAAGTAGCCGGTGCCCACCTCGGCTTGGTGCTTGACGGCGGTGTAGCCCTGCTCGGCGGCCGCGAACTCGGCCTCCTGCAGCTGCACGTAGGCGCTCATCCCGCCCCGTGCATAGCCGTGCGCCAGCTGGAACATCGAGTGGTTGAGCGCGTGGAACCCGGCCAGGGTGATGAACTGGAACCGGTAGCCCAGCTCGGCCAGCTCGTCCTGGAAGGTCGCGATCTGGGCGTCGGACAGCGCGGCCCGCCAGTTGAACGACGGCGAGCAGTTGTAGGCCAGCAGCTGGTCGGGGAAGTCCCGGTGGTTCTCCTGCGCGAACTCGCGGGCCAGCCCCAGGTCGGGGGTGCCGGTCTCCACCCAGATCAGGTCGGCATACGGGGCGTAGGCGCGGGCCCGGGCCAGCACCGGCTCGATGCCGCTGCGCACCCGGTAAAAGCCCTCGCCGGTGCGCTCGCCGGTGACGAACTCCTGGTCGACCGGGTCGACGTCGCTGGTCAGCAGGTCGGCGCCCAGAGCATCGGTGCGCGCGACGATCAGCGAGGGGACGTCGAGCGCGTCGGCCGCGAGCCGGGCCGAGGTCAGCGTGCGCACATGTTGCTGGGTGGGCACCAGGACCTTGCCGCCCAGGTGGCCGCACTTCTTCTCCGAGGCCAGCTGGTCCTCGAAGTGCACCCCGGCGGCACCGGCGGCGATCATCGACTTCATCAGCTCGGAGACGTTGAGCGGTCCGCCGAAGCCGGCCTCGGCGTCGGCCACGATCGGCACCAGGTAGCGCGTGAGCTCCTCGTCCGTGAGCCGTCCGGCGGGCGCGGGGTCCCGCGATCCACGCACGGTGGCGCTGCAGGCATTGGGTCATCTGGCCCTGGAGCACTCCGCGCCCCGCGACTACGCCGAGTTCCTGGCCCAGCGGGTGGAGATCAACTACTTCGCCGCCGCGGTGTTGCTGCCGCAGTCGTCGGCGGTGCCGCTGCTACAGGGCGCCAAGCAGCGGCGCGATATCGCCGTGGAGGACCTGCGCGACACCTACGGGGTGTCCTACGAGACCGCGGCGCACCGCTTCACCAACCTGGCCACCCGGCACCTGGACATCCCGGTGCACTTCATGCGGATCAGCTCCGACGGCGTGATCTACAAGGCCTACGAGAACGACGGGGTCCGCTTCCCGATGGATGCCACCGGGGCGATCGAGGGGGCCCGGGTATGCCGGCACTGGACGGCCCGGGTCGTGTTCGACCAGGTGCCCGGGCAGGCCTACCAGCAGTACACCGACACTCGCACCGGGACCTACTGGTGCACCGCGGTCGTGGAGCAGACCAGCGCGGGGGCCTTCTCGGTCAGTGTCGGGGTGCCCTATGCCGAGGTGCGCTGGATGCGGGGCCGAGAGACCACCGCGCGCAGCGCCTCGCGGTGCCCCGACCCGCGGTGCTGCACCACGCCGCCGCCGGAGCTGCAGGAGCGGTGGGCGGACCGGGTCTGGCCCAGCGCCCGGGCCCACTCCCACCTGCTCGCCGTGCTGCCGCCCGGGGTGTTCCCCGGCGTCGACGACACGGAGGTGTTGCGCTTCGTCGCCGAGCACGCCCCCGATGCAGGCGCCAGGGTCGCTGCTCAGCCCACGGTGAAGTCGTGACCGCCGATCTCGTCACCCTCGACGAGGACCACGCAGCGGTAGTCACCGGGCGGGAACTCAGGCTCGTCGAGCAGCCCCTGCGAGGTCATGCTGCCGTGCGCGACGAGCACGCCGCCGGGTGAGTCGAGCGTCCCAGGGTCCGCCACCCCGTCGACTCCTCGTTCTCCCACTCCGCCCGGATCTCGATCTCCTTGTCGAGCACATCGGTGACGACCCCGCTGCAGCCGATCTCCGGGGTGCTGGGGGCCAGGGTGCCGG
>NZ_JBPCKQ010000098.1:0-11180 GCF_051004135.1 Ornithinimicrobium sp. | reverse complement strand
GGGGCGGCCACGGCGTCGCTCGTCGCGGGCGGTGAGGTCGCGTCTCCGGTCGGTGACGAGAGTTCGGCAGGGGTCGACGCAGCAGTGTCGTCACTGGCCGCTTCGGACGAGGTGGGGAGGGCGACGCGATCTCCGGCTGTCTCCGGGGGCTCCGACTGGCCGGTCAAGGTGGTAAAGACAAACACGGCAACGGCGAGGGCGGCGATGCTCAGCAGAGCGACCAGGACAGGGCGGCGAGGGGGTCCCTGGTCAACGTGTGTGGCGCCTGCAGAAGGGCTTTCGGCTGCCGCTTGCGAGGACGCTGCTGTCGCGGCGGCCCTGGCGACGGGCGCCGTCGATGCCCCCTCGGTGGGTGGGAACCATGAGGACAACGCTGCCGATGGCGGCTGCGACGAGGTGGCGCGGGACCCTGCCTCCGGTTGGGGCTGCTCGGGCGGCGCCGGATGGGCCCTCAGGTGAGCCAACGACGTGGCGACCTCATCCATCGTCGGACGGTCCGCCCCCTGCTCCGACAGCATCTGGAGCAGGAGGGGCGTCAGTGCCCCGGCCTGCCCGGGTGGCTCCACCCGAGCAGCCGCCACCTTGTGCAGCAGGGCAATGGGGTTGGGGTCCGAGCCGAAGGGCGGGGCCCCCTCGAGCGCGGCATACAGCGTCGATCCCAAAGAGAAGACATCGGAGGCGAAGATGGCACTGCCCCCACGGGCCACCTCCGGCGACAGATAGGCAGGCGTGCCGTGGAGGAAGCCGGTGTCGGTCAGGGTGGCGTCCCCCATCGCGTGCGAGATCCCGAAGTCACTGAGATGGGCGGTGCCGTCGTCGGTGATGAGGACGTTGCCCGGCTTCACGTCGCGATGGACGATGCGCAGGCGGTGCGCGGCGGCCAGCGCAGAGGCGGTCTGGGCCCCGATCCGGATGACGTCGTGCAGCGGCAGCGTCTTGCGCTTGCGCAGTACCGCGGACAGCGGTGTTGCGAGCAGGTACGGCATCACCAGGCACGGCTGGCCCTCGTGCTCGACCGCATCGAGGACCGGCACGGCATGGGGGTGTTCCAGCTGCGCAGTGATGTGCGCCTCACGAATCGCCCTGTTCTTGGCGATCTCTGCCTCGCGATCAGTGATTCCCGGGTGCGTCCGCAGCTGCTTGACCGCCACCGGCCGGTCGAGGCGCTCGTCCCTTCCTCGCCAGACGACCCCCATGCCGCCGTGAGCGATAACCTCGATCAGGCGGTATCGTCCGCCCACGAGTGCCTGGGGCACGCTCACCGAATACTCATCACGGGCGACCCAGCCTAAGGCTAGCCGGCGGTCGGCGCACGGCGACCGACGATGTGCGGCCCTTCAAACTTTGACTGGGTCGTGGCTGAAGATCACTGAAGCGCAAGTATGCCTCAGCCCAGCAAGTCGCAATAACCCGATAGCGAACTCGTCAGCGCGGCCGGTGTGGCACAACCGGCTTCGTCGCCCGAGACTGACTGTCATGAGTATGCCGTCCGCTCGCCGAGGTGCGCGTGTCACCGGGTTGCTGCTCGCCGCCGGCCAGGGCCGCCGCATGGGCACCCCCAAGGCTCTGGTCGAGGTCGAGGGTCAACCTCTCATTCAGGTGGCGGTGACCCGGATGCTGGCCGGAGGATGCGCCGACGTGCTCGTGGTGCTCGGTGCCGAAGCCGAGCATGTGGTGCGACGAGTCAGTCCGCAGGCCGAGCGGTGGGCCGACCGAGTCGACAGCACGGTCTGCGCCACCTGGGCGCAGGGCATGGGCGAGTCGCTGCGCACCGGCCTGGCAGCCCTGGCCGCTCGGGGCCGGCAGTGCCCGAACGTCGTGCTGGTGCATCTGGTCGACCTGCCCGACGTCACCGACGAGGTGATCAACCGCGTCCTTGAGGAGGCGCACGGACACAGCACCCTGGCGCGTGCGGCATACCAGGGGAGTCCCGGCCACCCGGTGCTGCTGGGCCAGTCGCACTGGCAGGCCGTGATGGACTCGGCCACCGGTGACCGGGGGGCGCGCGCCTACCTGCGCCGAGCCGACCCCACCCTCGTCGAGTGCGGTGACCTGGCGACCGGCCGCGACGTCGACACCCCCGACGACCTCGCGCCGCACCAGCCCTGACCTCCACTTCCCAAGCCGCGTCCCGTCAGCGATGCTCTGCACATGCGCCCCGCCGACGTGCTGATGAGTCCGCAGAGCGTCGCCCAGGCGCTGGGCAGCACCGGCTACTTCGCCGACGACGGCCTGGCCACGCTGACCTACCTCGCCGACCGGCTGCAGCGTCCGATGCTGCTCGAAGGCGAGCCGGGCACCGGCAAGACCGCGCTGGCCGAAGCGCTCGCCGAGGTGCTGGGCCGACCCTTGCTTCGGCTGCAGTGCTACGAGGGGATCGATGCCACCCAGGCTCTCTACGACTGGGACTTCCCGCGGCAGATCCTGCACCTGCGCGCCGTCGAGGCTGTCGCCGCTGCGAGCGGTGACGACAAGCCGGACGCCCGGACGCTGGAGGCACAGCTCTACGACAAACGCTTCCTGCTGGCCCGACCGGTGCTGCGGGCCCTGCAGGAGGCACCCTGCGTGCTGCTCATCGACGAGATCGACCGGGCCGACGACGAGTTCGAGGCGTTCCTGCTGGAGGTGCTGTCCACCTGGGCGGTCAGCATCCCCGAGGTCGGCACGATCCGCGCGCAGCAACCGCCGCTGGTCGTGCTCACCTCCAACCGCACCCGCGAGCTGCACGACGCGCTCAAACGCCGCTGCCTCTACCACTGGATCGAGCACCCCGGTATGCAGCGCGAGCTGGCCATCGTGCGCACCCGGATGCCGGACGTGGGCGAGAAGCTGGCCGCGCAGGTGGTCACCCTGGTGCAGCAGCTGCGGGCCGAGGGCGAGCTGGTCAAGGCCCCTGGGGTCGCCGAGACCCTGGACTGGGCGCAGGCCGTGCACGCGCTGGGGTGCAGCCGGCTGGACCCCGAGGTCGCCGCGGCCACCGTGGGCGCCGCCGTGAAGTACCGCGAGGACACCGAGCGGGTCCGCGCTGCGCTGGACCGGATGCTGAGCCGATGACATGGACCATCGAGGCGAGCCTGCTCGGCTTCGCCGGTGCCCTGCGGGCCGCGGGCCTGCCGGTCACCGCCGACCGGGAGCGGACCTTCCTGCGCGGGGTCGCCGTCGTCGGCCTGGGCGAGCGCAGCAGCGTCTACTGGACCGGTCGAACCACCCTGACCAGCTCGCCGGCCGATCTCGAGCCCTATGACCGGGTCTTCGCCCAGTGGTTCGGCGGCACCACGATGAAAGCGGTGACCGGTGCGGACTCGCCCAGGGCCACCACCGTGCAGGCGGCCCTGACCGACCCCGGCGACGGCCAGGACGAAAAGCAGACCGAGGCGTCGGTGCGCGCACAGGCCTCCGAGCGGGAGGTGCTGCGGCACCGCGACATCGCCGGCCTGGGGGCGGGGGAGCGGGCCCTGCTGCGTCACCAGTTCGCCACCCTGCGCCCGCGCCCGCCGCAGCGACGGGCGCGACGGCATACCTGGGCCCGCCGAGGAGCGGTCGACGGGCCGGCAACGCTGCGTGCCCAGCTGCGCCGTCTGGGCGAGCCCGGTCCGGTGCAGCACCGCCGCCACCGGGTTCGGCCCCGGCGCGTGGTGCTGCTGGTCGACGTCAGCGGCTCGATGAGCGCCCACGCCGATGCGCTGCTGCGGCTCGCTCACACCGTGGTGCAGGCGGCCCCACGGCACACCGAGGTGTTCACGATCGGCACCCGGCTGACCCACGTCACCCGCTCGCTGCGCGAGCGCGACCCCGATCGGGCGCTGCTGGCGGCTGGGGCGCAGGTCGCCGACTGGTCCGGGGGCACCCGACTCGGCGAGGGGCTGGCTGTGTTCCTCGATCGGTGGGGACGGCGTGGCATGGCCCGGCAGGCGGTCGTCGTCGTGTTCAGCGACGGGTGGGAGCGCTCCGGCCCCGAGATGCTGGGGGAGCAGATGCGCCGGCTGCGCTCGGTGGCGCACCGGGTGGTGTGGGTCAACCCACACCGGGGACGGCCCGGCTACGTGCCGGTGCAGCAGGGGATCGTCGCGGCCCTGCCGCACGTGGATGACTTCGTGGCCGGGCACTCCCTGGGCGCGTTCGCCGACGTGCTGGAGGTGATCGGCCGTGCGTGAGGTGCTGGGCGAGCTGCATACCTGGTGGGAGGCCGGCGAGTCCGTCGCGATGGCCACGGTGGTCGCGACCTGGCGCTCGGCACCCCGGCCTGCGGGAGCCTCGCTGCTGGTCGGGCCGGACGACCAGGTGGTCGGCTCGGTTTCCGGCGGGTGCGTCGAGGGAGCGGTCTACGAGCTCGGTCAGCAGGTGCTCACCGACGGGGTGCCGGTGCTGCAACGCTACGGGGTCAGCGACGACGACGCGTATGCCGTGGGGCTGACCTGCGGGGGTGTGCTCGACGTGTTCGTGGAGCGGGTCGACCGGACCGACTTTCCGCAGCTGGGCGAGGTCGCTGCCGACATAGCGGCCGGACGGCCGGTGGCCCTGGCCACCGTGATCGCGCATCCCGACCCGGCGTGGGTGGGGCGCCGACTCGTGGTGCGGCCCGAGGGCGAGGGGATGAGCGGGTCGCTGGGCTCAGGGCGCGCCGACGACGCGGTCGCCGACGACGCCCGGGGGTTGCTCGCCGCCGGGCGCACGGCGACGTTGGAGTACGGCCCCGACGGCGAGCGCCGCGGGGAGGGGATGCGCGTCTTCGTCGCCGGGCACGCCCCCAAGCCGCGGATGCTGGTCTTCGGCGCCATCGACTTCGCCGCGGCCGTCGCCTCGGTCGGCGCCTTCCTGGGCTACCACGTCACAGTCTGCGATGCCCGGCCCGTCTTCGCGACACCGGCCCGGTTCCCGGCCGCCGAAGAGGTGATCGTGGACTGGCCGCACCGCTACCTGCGGGCCGAGCTCGACGCCGGTCGGATCGACCCGCGAAGCGTGCTCTGTGTGCTGACCCACGACCCCAAGTTCGATGTGCCGGTCCTGGAGCTGGCGCTGTGCGGACCGGAGGTCGCCTACATCGGTGCGATGGGCTCGCGCCGCACCCACGAGGACCGGATGGCCCGGCTGCGTGAGGCGGGGCTGGGGGAGCAGCAGCTCGCCCGGCTCTCCAGCCCGACCGGGCTGGACCTCGGAGCTCGCACCCCCGAGGAGACCGCGGTCAGCATCGCCGCCGAGATCATCGCCGCGCGCTGGGGCGGCGCCGGCGAGCGGCTCAGCCGGACGCAAGGCCCCATCCACCACCACGACGGCGGCACTACTGACGACCGCGAGTGACGCGGCACCGAGGCGGGCACTTTCGCCAATGTAGACTTTGCGTATGACGGAAGGATCTACAACGATTCGAGTTCGACTGGATCAGCGGGAGTGCCTGCGCCGACTTGCGGAACAGCGCTCGGCGTCCATGACACAGACCCTCGACGCCGCCCTGGAGTCCCTGCGGCGGGAGGAGTTCTATGCCGGCATGGCACGCGCTGAGTCGGATCTGCGCGCTGACCCTGATGGTTGGCGGGACTACGTGGCCGAGCGAGACGAGTGGCTTGAGCCGGATCTGACCGACCGGTGAGGTCCGGCGACATCGTCGAGGTCGACTTCGGGGTCCCCCTGGGCTCGGCGGCCGGGTTTCGTCGGCCGGCGGTCGTGGTGACGGCGGACGCGTTCCTGCGCTATCGACCTACCACCGTGTTCGTTGTCCCGCTGACGTCGACCCCGCGGCGCTTCCCGAGCCATGTCGGCATCGAGCCCGATGGGGACAATCGTCTGCAGGCCCCGAGCTATGCGCTCGTCGAGCAGCTCCGCGCGGTGTCGGTCCAGCGATGCCGCGAGGTATCCGGCCACGTCGGGAATGCGGTGAGTCACCAGATCCTGGACGTGCTCGGCATGATCACCGGCATGCCCTAGCTGGCTCACCAGCACAGACCTCGACGTCTGCTCTTGCCAGGCGGGACGTCTCAGGACAAGATCGCAAAGACAGCGTTGTCCGTCCCTGCTGATCCATGGAGGATCCATGACCCGCATCACCGTCACCGTCGACGGGGTCTCCTGCTCCGACGACGTCGAACCCCGCACCCTCCTGGTGCACTACCTGCGCGAGACACTCGGCAAGACCGGCACTGTCATCGGGTGCGACACCAGCAACTGCGGGGCGTGCACCGTGCACCTCGACGGACGCAGTGTGAAGTCCTGCAACATGCTCGCCGTGCAGGCCGACGGTCACGAGGTGACCACCATCGAGGGGGTCGCCACCGGCGGGGAGCTCTCAGCGGTGCAGCAGGCCTTCCACGACTGCCACGCCCTGCAGTGCGGCTTCTGCACCCCCGGCATGATCATGCAGGCCACCGACCTGCTCGCCGAGAACCCCGACCCCAGCGAGCACGAGATCCGCCAGGGCATGGAGGGCAACCTGTGCCGGTGTACCGGCTACCAGAACATCGTCAAGGCCGTCCGCCAGGCCGCGCACGCCGGAGGTGAGCAGTCATGACCATGACCGAGTCCGAAACGACCACGAGCCCGCAGACGCCATCTCCAGAGATCGGCCGGGCCCGGCTGCGCAAGGAGGACCAGCGGCTGATCACCGGCCGCACCCGCTTCACCGACAACATCCAGCTGACCGGCATGCTGCACCTGAGCATGGTGCGCAGCCCCTTCGCGCACGCCCGGATCACCTCGGTGGACGCGGCCGAGGCGAAGCAGGCGCCGGGGGTGGTGGCGGTGCTGACCGGCGCCGACGTGGCCGACAGTCAGGGGGCCCTCCCGTGCGCCTGGCCGATCACGGAGGACCAGTTGGCAGCTGACCACCCGGCCATCGCCGTCGACCGGGTCGCCTTCGCCGGCGAGGTCGTCGCGGTGGTCATCGCCCGCTCGCCCGCACAGGCCAGGGACGCCGCCGAGCTGGTCGACGTCGACTATGACGAGCTGCCGGCAGTGCTGGACCTGAGGAAAGCCGCAGCCGACGAGACGCTGGCGCACCCCGACCTCGGGACCAACCGCAGCGCGACCTGGGTGTTCGACTCCAAGGAGGCCGGCACCGGCACCGACGTCGAGGACACCATCCGCGACGCGGAGGTGCTGATCGAGCGGGAGTACCGCCAGCAGCGGCTGATCCCGTCCTTCATGGAGCCACGCTCCACGGTGGTCGACCCCACCACCGAGCAGGTCACCATGTGGTCCTCCACTCAGGTGCCACACATCCTGCGCCTCATGCTCGCGATGACCCTCGGCGTCTCGGAGTCCAAGGTGCGAGTCATCGCCCCCGACGTGGGCGGCGGCTTCGGCGGCAAGCTCCAGGTCACCCCGGAGGAGGTCATCACCTTCCTGGCAGCACGGCATACCGGCAAGCCGTGCAAGTGGACCGAGACCCGCAGCGAGTCCCTGCTGGCCGGCCACCACGGTCGCGACCAGTGGCAGAAGCTCACCCTGTCGGCCAGCAAGGACGGCACGGTGCAGGGCCTCAAGGTCGAGCTGTTGGCCGACATGGGCGCCTATCTCGGCCTGGTCACCCCGGGCGTGCCGATCCTCGGCGCCTTCATGTACAACTCGATCTACAAGTTCCCCGCCTACCACTTCAGCTGCACCAACGTCTTCACCAACAAGACGTGGACTGACGCCTACCGCGGGGCCGGCCGCCCCGAGGCGACGTTCGCCATCGAGCGACTGATGGATGACCTGGCCGACGAGCTCGACATGGACCCCCTGGAGCTGCGTCGCAAGAACTGGATCACCCACGAGGAGTTCCCGTTCGACACCGTCGCCGGGCTGCAGTACGACTCCGGCAACTACGAGGCGGCCACCGAGCGTGCCGTCGAGCTCTTCGACTACGAATCGTTGCGCAGCGAACAGGCGCAGCGGCGCGCAAACAACGACCCCGTGCAGCTGGGCATCGGGGTCTCCACGTTCACCGAGATGTGCGGGCTCGCGCCCTCCCGGGTGCTCGGGGCGCTCAGCTACGCCGCCGGCGGGTGGGAGCACGCCGACGTGCGGGTCCTGCCCACGGGCAAGGTCGAGGTCGTGACCGGCGTCTCCCCGCACGGGCAGGGCCACGTGACGTCGTGGAGCCAGATCGTGGCGGACCGGCTGGGCGTGGACTTCGACGACGTGGAGGTGCTGCACGGCGACACCCAGAGCAGTCACAAGGGCATGGACACCTACGGCTCACGCTCCCTGGTCGTCGGCGGACAGGCCGTGGTCAACGCCGCCGACAAGGTCATCGAGAAGGCCCGGCCGCTGGCCGCGCACATGCTGGAGGCCAGTGTCGACGACCTGGAGTTCGAGCGAGGCAAGTTCACCGTGAAGGGCACCGACCAGGGCATCGCCCTCGGTGACCTGGCCTTCGCGGTGTTCCACGCCCACGACCTGCCCGACGGGATGGAGCCCAGCCTGGACGCCGACGCGACGTTCGACCCGGTCAACTTCTCCTTCCCGCACGGCACCCACCTTTGCGCCATGGAGATCGACACCGAGACCGGGGCCTCGCGGATGCGCTCCTACGTCTGCGTCGACGACATCGGCAACGTCATCAACCCCCTCATTGTCGAAGGCCAGGTGCACGGCGGCCTGGTGCAGGGCATCTCCCAGGCGCTGTGGGAGGAGGCGGTGTATGACGACAACGGCACCCTGGTCTCCGGGTCCTTCGTCGACTACACCCTGCCGACGAGTGCCGACACGATCGACTTCGTCACCGATCGGACCGTGACCCCGGCGCTGAGCAACGACCTCGGGGTCAAGGGCGTCGGCGAGGCGGGCACCATCGCCTCGACCCCCGCCGTGGTCAACGCCGTGCTCGATGCGATCCGACACCTGGGGGTGCGCGACATCGTCATGCCGTGCACCCCGGAGCGGGTATGGCGGGCGATCCAGGACGGCGCGTCCGCCGCCGGCCCGGTGGATGGCGCCGATCCGACGACGGCGGATGCGATGCCGCACTTCGAGGCCGCCGCACCCAACCAGGCCCCGCCCGGCGATTCGCATACGGGCGCACCGGACGGAGCAGACCGATGATCCCCGCCGCCTTCGACTACCTGGCCCCGACGACCGTCGCGGAGGCCCTCGCCGCGCTGGCTGAGCACGGCGACGATGCCAAGATCATGGCCGGTGGTCAGTCGCTGATGCCGATCCTGCGGATGCGGCTCAACGCCCCCGAGGTGGTGATCGACCTCGGGCGGGTGCCGGAGCTGACTGGAGTGAGCAAGGACGGCGACTTCATCCGCATCGGCGCGATGACGACCTACTATGACGTGCTGGGCAGCGACCTGGTGCGCGAGCATGCCGAGCTGTTGGTCAAGGCGGTCACCGAGGTGGCCGACCCGCAGATCCGGCACCGCGGCACACTCGGCGGCGCCCTCGTGCACGCCGACCCGGCCGGTGACGTCGGGGCCCCGATCCTGGCGCTGGACGCCGAGCTGGTGATCACCGGCGCCGACGGGCAGGAGCGCACGGTCGCCGCGAGTGGCTTCTTCGTGGACCTGTTCGAGACCGCCGTGGGCGAGGACGAGCTGCTCACCGCCGTCCGCATCCCCACGCACACCGGCTGGGGCAGCGACTACCAGAAGTTCGTGCGCGTCTCCCACCAGTGGTCCATCGTCGGAGTCGCCGCCGTCGTGCGGACCGAGGGCGGCACCATCGCCGAGGCCAAGGTGGCACTGACAAACATGGGCTCCACGCCGCTGCGCGCCACCTCCGTCGAGGAGTCGCTGGTGGGTCGCGAGGCCACCGCCGAGGCGCTGCGCGAGGTCTGCGCGGCAGTCGGCGAGGGCACCGACCCGCCCTCGGACCTGAATGGTGATGCGGACTACCGGCGGCACCTGGCCGGTGTGCTGACCCGGCGGGCCGTGCTCGCGGCCGCGGGCGGCTGAGGTATGCAGCTCGCCCACTCCTTCACCGTCCCCGCCTCCGCTGAGCGCACCTGGGCCCTGCTCACCGACCTGCACCAGGTCGGCGGCTGCTTCCCCGGTGCCACGGTCACCAAGGCCGACGAGCAGGAGTTCTCCGGCACCGTCAAGGTCAAGCTCGGGCCGATCGCCATGCTCTATTCGGGGTCCGGTCGGTTCGTGCTGCGCGACGACGTCGACCACCACGCCGTCATCGAGGCGCAGGGCAAGGACAAGCGCGGCAACGGTACGGCCGGGGCCACCGTCACCCTGCACCTGCAGAACGAGGGCGAGCTGACCCGGGTCGAGGTCGGCACCGACCTGTCGGTCACCGGCAAGCCGGCGCAGTTCGGCCGCGGGGTCATGCAGGATGTGTCGGACAAGCTGCTCGGCAGGTTCGTCGACTGCATCGAGGAGCACCTGGGCGCCAAGGAGGATGCGACGGCCCAGCCGGTCACGGTGCCCGATCTGCCCACCGAGGACGACGCGATCGGGATGCAGGCCGACGAGGCTGCCGCTGCGGCGTCAGCTGCCGCCGCTGTGCGCCCCGTGCCGACCCGGTCCGGGCCGCCGCCCGCCAACGACGACGACGCGATCAACCTGGGCGGCGCAGTGGCGCCGGTCCTGCTGCGGCGCTACGGACCGGTGGCGTCGGCTGCCGTGGCCGGCGTGGTGCTGGGCTACCTCCTGGGACGGAGGAACAGCACCGACTGATCTGCCCGGTGCCGCACCGCATACCCGCTCGGCCGGCTCGTGCAGGTGACCGATCCAGCCGGTCCGCCCACGCTGGGAGGGACCACCGCACCCGCGGGGGCGACGGCATACGCGGCTCTTCACAGTTGAGGGTGTAGTTGTGGCCTGAATCCGCCGGCTTCGAGCAGCGATCTGGCGATGTAGTTGGTGAGGTTGGTGAAGCCGAGGGCCGAGCCGCGCAGGTGCTCGAGCCGGCCGTTGATCGCTTCGGTGGGTCCGTTCGATGCGTGCAGGTGGTCGAAGTAGGCCACGACGTCGGCGGCTCTTCGGGTCAGGGTCCGACCGAGCTTGCGCAGCTCGCTCAGACCGTCCGGCACGCCTTCGGACAGGGCCTGGATCACCGACTGCATCTGCTCGCGTGCACGCGTCCGGTCGGGTTGACGGTAGGCAGCGATCATCCGTTGGTAGATGCCTCAGGTCGCCTCGACCGCGGCGTGCTCCTGGACCGCGAACAGGCTCTCGAGCCGGTGCTGCTGCTTGTCGGTGAGCAGGTCGGCACCGGTGTGCAGGGTCCGCCGCGCGGCGTAGAGGGGATCATCC
>NZ_JBPCKQ010000097.1:0-12877 GCF_051004135.1 Ornithinimicrobium sp. | reverse complement strand
CGCACGCCCAACCCGACCACGTCCAACCCTGGGCCCAGAGCCGATGGACCAGTGAGGCCAACGTGGCCTACGAGCACTCCCACCACCACCACAACCTGACCCTGAAACTGTGGGACAGCCAGCTGCGGGCGGACCGGACGATGACGTTCACCACCCTGTTCGGGCGGGTCTACACCACCCGCTCCCACGACTACCGCGACTACCACCCCCTCGACATACCCACAACCCCCACCGGCACCACCCTGTCCGGCGAAGGGCCGCCGGGGGCCAATCCGCCCGGCATCGACCCGGATCTGGGCAACCGGCTGATCTACGCCGCCCTGGCCCACCGCGGACCTCGCGACTACCTCGCCGACGACCTCGACGAGCAACACACCTGCGACGACACCGCCCTGCCCACCCGCGCTCAGCTGGCCGCCGGCGAAGACTTCGGCACGCCGCTGTTCGACCTGCGCCACCACACTCCCGGCGGTGCCCTGCGCCCTGGGGCCCCACCAGGCCAACCCAGCATCCACGACCTGCTCCATCCGCCAGACCCCGATGCCGGACCCCCACCTGCCCCGCCCGGCCCACCACCACCCTTCTGAGCAGGACAACCGACTCTGAGCAGGACAACGACTCTGAGCAGGTCGACGATGCGATCCGACGAGCGTCAGCGACGCACCGCCCGTGTGACCCGAGGCCGCCCGGTCAGGTCGGCATGGTCGGTGACCTCACGCCATACCCGCTGCGCATCCAGGGCCGCAGGCAGCGTCTCCCCCTGGGTGTCGGCATGCTCGACCAGCAGCACTCCGCCCGGTCGCAGCAGCTGCGACGCCCGCGCGGCCATGGCGATCGGCAGGTGCAGGCCGTCGTCGCTGCCGCCGTAGAGCGCGACCTGCGGATCGTGGTCCCGCACCTCGGGATCGACCGGCACCGCGCCGAGCGGGATGTAGGGCGGGTTGCAGGTGACCAGGTCCACCCGCCCCAGCAGCTCCTCCCCCGCCGCCCTGGCGTCCCCCTGCCGCATCTCCACGTCCAGCCCTGTGCGCAACGCGTTGTGCAGCGCCCACGCGTGTGCCTCCGGCGAGACCTCCACCCCGACCACCTGGGCCGAGGGCACGCGGTGCTTCACCGCGAGCGCGATTGCGCCGCTGCCGCTGCACAGGTCCACCACCATCGCGTCGTCCAGGCCGGTTGCCGCTTCGACGGCCAGCTCGACCAGCGTCTCGGTCTCGGGCCGGGGCACGAACACCCCCGGGCCGACCGCGAGATCCAGGCCGGCGAAGCTCGCGGCCCCCGTGAGGTGCTGCAGCGGCACCCGGGCCGCCCGTTCGTCCACCAGCCCCAGGTATGCCGTGTGCTCCGCCTCGTCGAGCGGCTGACCCAGCAGCGCGCGCCGGACGACCTCAGGGCGGGCCACGCCGACGACGTGCGCGAGCAGGATCTCGGCGTCGACCCGCGGGCTGGGCACCTCGGCCGTCTGCAGCACCCGAGTGGCCTCGCGCAGCACCTGCCCGTAGGCCGGCCGGTCCGGGCCGCCGCTCAGGACTTGCCCTCGGCCAGCCCCGCGAGACGGGCCGCCTCGTCCGCCTCCGTCGCCGACTGCACCACGGGGTCGAGGTCACCGTCGAGCACCTGGTCCAGGTTGTAGGCCTTGAAGCCGGTGCGGTGGTCGGCGATGCGGTTCTCGGGGAAGTTGTAGGTGCGGATCCGCTCGCTGCGGTCCACGGTCCGAATCTGGCTGCGCCGCTGCGCCGAGGCCTGTGCGTCCTGCTCGTCGATCGCCTGCTGGTGCAGCCGGGCGCGGAGGACCCGCAGCGCCGACTCCTTGTTCTGCAGCTGGGATTTCTCGTTCTGGCAAGAGACGACCAGCCCGGTCGGCAGGTGGGTGATGCGCACGGCGGAGTCGGTCGTGTTGACCGACTGTCCGCCGGGGCCGCTGGAGCGGAAGACGTCGACCTTGAGGTCGGCCGGGGCGAGGTCGACCTCCTCGGGGTCCTCGACCTCGGGCATGACCAGCACCCCGGCGGCCGAGGTGTGGATGCGGCCCTGACTCTCGGTGACCGGGACCCGCTGCACTCGATGCACCCCGCCCTCGTACTTCAGCCGCGCCCACGGAGCCTCGCCCGGCCGGGCCGCACTGGGCGCCTGCACCCCCAGCCGGATGTCCTTGTAGCCGCCCAGGTCGGACTCGGTGGAGTCCAGCACCTCCACAGCCCAGCCGCGCCGCTCGGCGTAGCGCAGGTACATCCGCACCAGGTCACCGGCGAACAGCGCGGACTCGGCCCCTCCCTCGCCCGCCTTGACCTCCACGATCGCGTCGCGGTCGTCGTCGGGGTCGCGCGGCAGTAGCAGCCGGCGCAGCCGGTCAGCGGCAAGCCCCTCCTGCTCGGCCAGGTCCGGCACTTCTTTGGCGAACGACTCGTCATGCACCGCCAGCTCGCGCGCCGTGGCCAGGTCGTCGGTGAGCCGGTGCCACTCCCGGTATGCCGTCACGGTCGGGGACAGCGCGGCATACCGCTTGGTGATCCTGCGGAAGACCGCCGGGTCCGTGTGCACGTCGGGGTCGGCGAGCCGGCGCTCCAGCTCGGCGAACTCCGTGAGCGCGGCGACGGCCGAGTCCTCCATGGCACCTCCAACAAGCGGTAAGGGTCCGGACGGGAGCGTCCGGAGCGCAGAAACGCCGGCCCCGACACCGGATGTGGTGGCGGGACCGGCGAGGCCGAGCTACTTGGCGGCCTTCTTGCCGTAGCGCTCCTGGAAGCGGGCGACGCGCCCACCGGTGTCCAGGATCTTCTGCTTGCCGGTGTAGAAGGGGTGGCACTGCGAGCAGACGTCGGCACTGATGCGCCCGGCCTGCGCGGTGCTGCGGGTGGTGAACGTCGCGCCGCAGCTGCAGGTGACCTGGGTCTCGACGTAGTTCGGGTGGATGTTGCTCTTCACGCGTGTCTCCTCAGGTGGCGGTGTTCCCCGGGTCGGCCGACGGGATGCGGGCCGTGAACCGGTGGGCCAACCATCCATAATGCCAGCCGGGGCCGCGCTATTCCAACCGCCCTCCCTGGCCCCGCCGGATCAGCGGTGGGTGGGGAAGCCCAGGTCCACCCCGGCGTCCGCCGACGGCCACCGGGTGGTGACCACCTTGCCGCGGGTGAAGAAGCTCACGCCGTCGGGTCCGTAGGCGTGCAGGTCGCCGAACAGGCTGTCCTTCCAACCGCCGAACGAGAAGTGCGCCGCCGGCACCGGTATCGGCACGTTGACCCCGACCATGCCGACCTCGACCTCCCGCTCGAAGCGCCGGGCGCTGGCGCCGTCGCGGGTGAAGATGGCGGCGCCGTTGCCGTAGCGGTGGGCGTTGATCAGGCGCAGGCCGGCGTCGAAGGAGCCGACCCGCAGCACGGACAGCACGGGGCCGAAGATCTCCTCGACGTAGACCGCCATCGCTGGACCGACGTGGTCGAGCAGCGTCGGGGGCAGGAAGAAGCCGCTCTGCGTCCCGTCCACCGGGCCCTCGCGGCCGTCCACCACCACCGTGGCACCCTCTCCGGCGGCGCCGTCCACGAAGGAGCGCACCCGGTCGCGGTGCTCGGCGGTCACCAGGGGTCCCATGTCGGCGCCGGTGCTGCCGTCACCGGTGCGCAGAGCCCGGGTGCGCTCGGCGATCCGCGCGACCAGGTCGTCGGCGACGGCCTCGTGCACGACGACCGCGGAGATCGCCATGCACCGCTCCCCCGCCGAGCCGAATCCCGCGCTCACCGCTGCATCGGCCGCCTGGTCCAGATCGGCGTCGGGCAGCACAAACATGTGGTTCTTGGCCCCGCCGAGTGCCTGCACCCGCTTGCCGCGGGAGGTGGCGACCTCGTGGACGTGCCGGGCCACCGGGGTCGAGCCCACGAAGGAGACCGCTGCGACATCCTCGTGCGCGATCAGCGCATCGACGGCCTCGCCGTCACCGTGCACCACGGACAGGGCCCCGTCGGGCAGTCCTGCCTCGGTCCACAGCCTTGCGACCGCCAGGGCTGCGGAGGGGTCCTTCTCGCTGGGTTTGAGCACGACAGTGTTGCCGCAGGCCAGCGCGACCGGGACAAACCACAGCGGGACCATCACCGGGAAGTTGAACGGGGTGATCACAGCCACCACGCCGAGCGGCTGGCGCAGCGAGCGCACATCGAGGTCCGTGGCGACGCTGTCGCTGGCCGCACCCTGCAGCAGCGAGGGGATGCCGCAGGCGAGCTCGGCGACCTCCAGCCCGCGCGCCACCTCACCACGGGCGTCAGCGAGCACCTTGCCGTGCTCGGCGGTCACCAGAGCGGCGATACGGTCGGTATGCCGGTGCAGCAGCTCGCGGAAGGCGAACAGCACCGAGGTGCGTCTTGAGAGCGACGACCGGCCCCATCCGTCCTCCCACGCCGTCCGGGCCGAGGTGACGGCCGAGTCGACCACGTGGACAGAGGCCAGGTCGACGTGGCCGGTGACGGCACCGGTCGCCGGGTTGGTGACCGGTGCCGTGCGCTCGGGGGCGTCGCGCCACGACTCGCCCCCGACCCAGTGGGTGATCCGCGAGGGTATCGAGGTCACGATCGTTGCCCGGGCCGACACGACATACCGGTCCGGCTCAGTCCTCGTCGTCGAGCTTGATCGAGGACGTCTGCTGCACCTGGGTGAGGAACTCGTAGTTGTTGCGGGTCTTGCGCAACCGGTCCAGCAGCAGCTCGATGCCCTGCTGGGAGTCCAGCGCCGAGAGCACCCGGCGCAGCTTCCACATGACCTTGAGCTCCTCGGCGCCCATCAGGATCTCCTCGCGGCGGGTGCCCGAGGGGTTGACGTCGACGGCCGGGAAGATCCTGCGGTCGGCCAGCTGGCGAGACAGCCGCAGCTCCATGTTGCCGGTGCCCTTGAACTCCTCGAAGATGACCTCGTCCATCTTGGAGCCGGTCTCGACCAGCGCTGTGGCCAGGATCGTCAGCGACCCGCCGTCTTCGATGTTGCGGGCCGCGCCGAAGAAGCGCTTGGGCGGGTAGAGCGCGTTGGAGTCGACACCGCCGGAGAGGATCCGGCCGCTCGAGGGTGCCGCGTTGTTGTAGGCGCGGCCCAGCCGGGTGATCGAGTCGAGCAGCACGACGACGTCCCCGCCGAGCTCGACCAGCCGCTTGGCCCGCTCGATGGCCAGCTCGGCCACCGTGGTGTGGTCGTCAGCCGGCCGGTCGAAGGTGGAGGCCACGACCTCGCCCTTGACCGTGCGCTGCATGTCGGTGACCTCCTCCGGACGCTCGTCCACCAGGACGACCATCAGGTGGGCCTCGGGGTTGTTGATCGTGATCGCGTTGGCGATCGACTGCAGCACCAGCGTCTTGCCCGCCTTGGGCGGGGAGACGATCAGGCCGCGCTGGCCCTTGCCGATGGGGGCGACCAGGTCGATGATCCGGTTGGTCACGTTCTTGTTGTCGGCGGTCTCCAGACGCAGCCGGTCCTGCGGGTAGAGCGGGGTCAGCTTGCCGAACTCCGGCCGCTGCTGGGCCTGCTCCGGGCTCTGCCCGTTGACCGTGTCGAGCCGCACGAGCGCGTTGAACTTGCCGCGGTTGTTCTTGCCGCCGACGTGCTGCTGCGTCGACGATTCCGGCTCACCGTCGGCAGGAGCCTTGATGGCGCCGGTGACCGCGTCGCCCTTGCGCAGACCGTTCTTGCGCACGATGCCAAGGGGCACGTAGACGTCGGTCGTCCCGGGCAGGTATCCCGTGGTGCGAATGAAGGCGTAGCTGTCCAGGACGTCGAGCACACCGCCGACCGGCACCAGCACGTCCTCCTCGGAGTAGCCGCCGTCTTGCTGGTCCTCGGCGTAGGAGTCGTTGCCCCGTGCCTGACCCTGGTTGCGACCCCGCTTGCGGTCTCGGCCCCGCTGCCGGTTGCGACGCCGACCCCGGCCTCCGCGCTCGTCATCGTCGCCCTGGTCCGAGCCCTGCTGGCCGGACTGGTCACCCTGGCGGTCCTGGCGGTCCTGGCGGTCCTGACCCTGGCTGCCGCCGCGCTGCTCCCGCGACCGGTCACCCTGACGGTCCTGGCGGTCCTGACCCCGGCTGCCGCCGCGCTGCTCCCGCGACTGGTCACCCTGACGGTCCTGACCCTGGTTGCCCTCACGTGCCTGCTCCTGACCAGAGCCCTGGCCGTCCTGCGGCGTCGTGCCGTTGGTCCGGTTGCCCTCGCCCCTGGCGCTGCCGGGCTCGCCGCGGTCGGCTGAGGCCCTGCGCGAGGTGCGCCCCCGACGCTCCCCCTCGGAGCTGCTGACAGCCTTGGCCCCGCCGTGAGCCGTCTCACCGCTGGTCGCGTCACCGTTGGTGGTGTGGGGAGCCCGCGTGCTGGGCGGCCCGCCTCGCGCGTCCCGGATCGCCGACACGAGGTCGGCCTTCCGCATGCCGCGCGACACCGAAATGCCCATGGTGCCGGCGAGGTCCTGCAGCTCGCCAAGGCGCATGGCGCTGAGCGCGCCGCTCTTGGTCGTCGCCTCGGCTGTGGTGGTCTCAGTCACAAAGATTCCTTCTGCCGCGTCACGCCCGGCCGCTGCCGGGTCATGGGGTCTGAACGGGAACAGCGCTGCGCGCTGGTGGATGCCCGGTCCGTGGTCGTGAGCGATAGTTTCACGGTATGTCGCACACGCTGACGACGTCAGAACCAGGGGGCTTATCCGCGGACCCTACTGCCTACGGGGTGGGACACCACCGATGTGGGCTCCCGCGAGATACCGCAGACTCTAGCACCGCAACGCGTGCAGGCCATACCCGCGCCCCCGCCGTGTCGCGCTCAGGCCTGTGCGGGCCGCCGCCGGGCGAGCGCCACCAGGTCGCCGAGGACGGCCGAGGCGGTCTCCTCGCCTCCCGCGCCGGCGCCGTGGATCCGCACCCGGCCGGCGGACGTCGCCTCGATCACGACCGCGTTGCCACCCTCGCGGATCTGGGCGAACGGGTGGTCCTGGGCCAGCAGCACGGGGCGCACCGCCAGCTCGACGCGAGGGTGCCGGGCCTGGCCCGATCGCCAGGCCGAGGCGATCAGCTTGATCACCTGGCCGGTGCCGCGGGCCTGCTCGAAGTCGGCGTCGGTCAGCCCGCTGATGCCCGTGCGGTGCACGTCGTCGAAGCCGACACCCACCCCCCACGCGGTGCGCGCCAGGATGACGATCTTGGCGGCGGCGTCGATGCCCTCCAGGTCCTCTGTGGGGTCGGCCTCCAGATAACCCAGTGCACCGGCCTTGGCCACCGCCTCCTCGAAGGTCACCCCGGTGCGGGCCACCAGGTCCAGGACATAGTTGGTCGAGCCGTTGACGATGCCGGAGATCGAGGTGATCTCGTCACCGGCCAGGGACTCGCGCACGACGCGCAGCACGGGGACTGCGGCGACCACGGCCGCCTCGTAGTCCAGACCCACCCCGTGCTCCCGAGCCACGGCGTGCAGCTCGTCCCCGTGCCGCGCGATCAGCTGCTTGTTGGCGGTGACCACGTCGGCGCCGCCGCGCATGGCCCGCAGCAGCAGCTCCCGCGCCGGCTCGATTCCACCCATCAGCTCGATCACCACGTCAGCACCGTCGACGAGGGCACCGGGCTCATCGGTCAGCAGCCCGGCCTGCTCGGCAGGGAGGTCGCGAGGTCCGGAGAGGTTCCGGACAACGATGCCGCTCAAGTGCAGCGGGCGGCCCGCCCGGTCGGCGAGCAGCTCGCTCCGCTCCGCCAGCAACCGGGCAACGGCGGCACCGACCGTGCCGCAGCCCAGCAGAGCCACCCGCAGGGGCGGGGCGCTCACGGCCACCGCCCTTCGTCTGTGCTCGCGACGGACCTCATGCCCGCGCTCACATCCGCTCCGGTGCGTCGACGCCCAGCAGCCCCAACCCGTTGGCCAGCACCTGCCGGGTGGCATCGTTGAGCCACCGTCGGGTCCGGTGCAGGTCGGTGATCTGCTCCTCCGGCTCGGTCGGGCGGACCCGGCACTCGTCGTACCACTTGTGATAGCGGCCGGCGAGGTCCTCCAGGTAGCGGGCCACCCGGTGCGGCTCGCGCAACGTGGCAGCCTGCGCCACGACTCGCGGGAAGTCGCCGATCACGGCCAGCAGGGCCGACTCGGTCTCGTGGCCCAGCAGCGCGGGGTCGAAGCCGTCCTCGCGGCGCACACCGTCCTCCTGCGCCAGCCGGGCGACGTTGGCGGTGCGGGCGTGCGCGTACTGCACGTAGAACACCGGGTTGTCGTTGCTGCGGCGGCGCAGGTCCTCCCCGTCCAGGTCCAGCGGGGAGTCGGCCGGGAACCGGGCCAGGGAGTAGCGCACGGGATCCGAGCCGATCCACTCCAGCAGCTCGGAGAGGAAGACCGCGTTGCCACGCCGCTTGCCCATCCGCTCGCCCCGGATGTTGATCAGCTGCCCGATGAGCACCTCGATGTTGGCCTCCGGGTCGTCGCCGGCGCAAGCGGCGATCGCCTTGAGCCGGCCGACGTAGCCGTGGTGGTCGGCGCCGAGCATGTAGATCTTGGCGGGGAAGCCGCGGTCCTTCTTGCTCAGGTAGTAGGCGGCGTCAGCCGCGAAGTAGGTGGGTGTCCCGTTGGCGCGCACCAGCACCCGGTCGCGGTCGTCGCCGAAGTCGGTCGTCCTCAGCCAGACCGCTCCGTCGGCGTCGAAGACGTGCCCCTGCTCGCGCAGCCGCTGCACCGCCTGCTGCACGGCTCCGGAGTCGTGCAACGACTTCTCGGAGAACCACACGTCGAAGTGGACGTTGAACCCCTCGAGGGTCTCCTTGTTGTGCTGCAGCTGCAGCTCGCAGCCGCGCTCGCGAGCCACCCCGAGCGCCTCGTCCTCGGGCAGCTCCAGCAGGTCAGGACGCTTGGCCTGGATCTCCCGGGCCAGCTCATCGACATACGCGCCGGAGTAGCCGCCCTCCGGGGCCGGCTCACCTTTCGCGGCGGCCACGATCGAGGCCCCGAACCGGTCCATCTGGGCACCGGCGTCGTTGATGTAGTGCTCGGCGGACACCTCGGCGCCGCTGGCGAGCAGCAGCCGCCGCAGCGCATCCCCGAGCGCCGCCCACCGGGTGTGTCCGATGTGCAGCGGGCCGTTGGGGTTGGCCGAGACAAACTCCAGGTTGACCACCTGCCCGGCCAGCGTGCCGTTGGTGCCGTATGCCGTGCCGCTCTCGACCACGGTCCGGGCCAGCGCACCGGCGCTTGCCGCGTCGAGGGTGATGTTGAGGAAGCCCGGACCGGCGACGTCTGCGGCGGCGACGCCACTCACCGTGCCCAACCGCCCGGCGAGCAGCTCGGCGACCTGGCGCGGCGGCATACCGGCCGGCTTGGCCAGCTGCATGGCCACGTTGGTCGACCAGTCGCCGTGCTCGCGGCTGCGCGGCCGCTCCACCCGGATCTGCTCGGGGACCGGCACGGCCAGGTCGCCGGCGGCGACGGCCTGCTCCAGACAGGAGCGGATGGCATCAGCGAGTTGCTCGGGAGTCACGCGCGCAGTCTAGTTGGCGCCCACCGTGCGACATGTCGTGGTGGAGCACCGGTGGCTGCTAACATCGAGCGCTGTTGCCCCCGTAGCTCAGGGGATAGAGCACCGCCCTCCGGAGGCGGGAGCGCAGGTTCGAATCCTGCCGGGGGCGCAACAGAATGGTGGCCTGACCTGCGCAAATGCTAGAGACGCCGAATGGCGTGCCCTATACGTGCCCTAACTCGGCGCCAGTCGTCGAGCTAGCGCGCCGCCGACCGGCCTGAGACTTTGGCTGGTCAGTGCCTCTCCGGCCACACTTCAGGCGCTTCGGCAGGGTGGGGTCACTTGAGGCCGGCGCGGTCCAAGATGGTCAGGAATGCGGGTCGACGGCGGTGCTGCTCCCGGACCTGGCTGAGCAGTTCGTTGAACGCCTCTTCTTGCCCGGCGCTGCGCCGCAGGTCCCGTATCCGCTGTAGATGCCGAGCCGCTTGCTTGTAAGACCGCCGATCTGCGGGCCCCAGGACGGTGGCCAGGTCTGCCTCATACAGGTCAGCGGCCCGGTCCGGGCGGGCGTCCTCCACCGCGGCCGCCAACGCCGGCCAGGACGGTCCTGGCCCGTGCTCGTCCGCCAGTGCCCAGGCCCGCTCCACGTCCCCTTCCTCCAACGCAAGGTCCACCAACAACGCCCCCGAACCGGTGCGCTTCGCGCGTTCGGCCGCGTAGTCCCACGCGGCACGCCGCTCCTGCTCGGCCGTCCCCGCACGCTGCGCGCCCCACACCAGAACGGCATACGTTCTCCTTGACGGGTTGGCACGAAAGATGCTGCGCAACACCGCAAGGGCATCTTCGGGCCGTCCGATGTCCAAGTAGGTGGCGGCCGCGTCCTGGGCACCGACCCAGAACTGGTTGCCCTCGATCGAGACCCGTCCGGCGGCTATCGCCTCATCCAGCACAGCGATCGCTTCGGCTGGTCGGTCCGCGGCCCGCAACCGGTCCACGATGGCCCCGTACTCAGGGTGCTCACGCTGCCGCAACAAGGTGACCGCGGTCTCGACGTCACCATCATGGTCCGCCAACTCCAACAGCATCAGGTCGATCTCGAAGCGACTCCAGTGGTCTTGCCCAGCCTGCTTCGCGCTGGCCTCCTGGACCCCGGCACGGTAGACAGCCAAGCCCTTGTCGTCCAAGGCCGCCACGAACTGCTCCAGCCTCAGGTTCGGCCAACCCGGAGACTCGGCCCGGAACTTCAGCAGCCACCGCGCCAGCCGCACCGGATCCGAGTGGCCCTGCCTGCACGCCGTCGCGTATAGGTCGGCGGCGCGCTGGCAGGCATCCCCCAGGGCCCCGGAGGAGTCGTCAGCTCGCAGGGTCAGGGTGCGCACCCGGGTCACCGCTGTCTTCAACGCCGGGGCCGCCGCGTCAGCCTGCCCGGAGTCCAGCACCTGCTCGATCTCGTCCAGCACCTCCTGGACGTCCCGGGCGACGGCGATCGCGCGCCGGTAGTCCATGAAGCTGCTCCCCGGCAGGACCGCGCGCACCGCCTCGGTCAACTGTTTGCCCAGTTGCCCGTCGTCGCGCTCGGCCGCGTGCAGAGCCACGAGGCGTTCATTGGCGGGGTCCCGCGCCACCAACGCAACCACGAGGTCAACGAGGTCCTCGTGCGGCATCCGCGTCAACTCGTCCTTCAACGGATCGTTCAGGTCCGGCGGCAAGGCCAGTTGGATGCGACGTGCCATAGCCGCCAGTCTTCCAGGCTCCACCGCCATGAACACCGCTGGCACGGCCCAGCGACACGCTCGACCCGAAACCCCCGCCGCCAACAGCGTGTGGCCCACGTGGTCACCTCGGGAGGGGGACTTACCCACATGGGACACACACCCTCCACCTTCATCTGGCCGCATAGCCGCAGGTCAACACCCTTCCCGGGCCACAGCACGTAGCGGACCGTGAACCTCTTGACGCAGTCGCTGACGGCTGTCCGCCGGTGGACGGGCCAGAGAGGGCAGCGCCCCACCCGACTCACTGCACTCACCCGGCGTCATTGCTCCACAGCAGGCGTGAAGAACCGCCGAAGGCTCGGCGACCTTGACAATCTCAGCGAGGCGGACTGTCCAAGACTGGCATCGGCAACGAGCGGAAAACCGGGATGTCGAAGGAAGCTCTCGCGATCCTGCCGTGGGTCCTTCGCGAATCTGCACCTTGGGTTGGTCTCGGTCTCCGCCCGGACTTGGTACCGGACTCCTGGAGATGGTGGGCACACGCTGCCGTGTGAAGAGCGGTTGACCTGCGGGAACGCCTAAGAGGCAGATTGGGTCGTGTTACTACGCGCCTTGATCGACAGGCGCTCGCGAGCCGTGGGTTAGCCCTCCGCGACCGGGTCCGCTAGCTCGGCCACCCGCCAGATCTCGAACATCGCATGATGGTCGGCAGTCTTGAACTGGTAGTAGCCGGTCTCAGGAGCTCGGGCTTCAATCGTGCTCGACTCCGCTGGGTCCCACACCATCGCAACGTGCCCGATCTCTTCGGTCCCGAGGTAGTCATCCCAAAAGACGAGGTCCCCTGGCTGCTCCTCCCCCGACGCTACCGGCACCCCGTTGCCATCGGCCATCCAGTCGCGTTGCGCTCTGGCCGTACGCGGCATACGCATTCCGACTTCGGAGTATGCGTGCTGCACGAAACTGGAGCAGTCCCAGACCGTCGGGCCATCAGCGCCCCATTTGTAGGGCTCTCCCACCTCGTCGCGTGCCTCACTAAGCAGTACACTCAGGCGATGTTCGACGGGGTCACTGGCCGCTGTTCCGCCCCGGTACTGCGAGACCAAAGCCAACGCCGACGGGTCTGGCTCCACGTCCTTCCACGCGTCGTTGGCGCAGCCGGACAGAATGAGCGTGAGCGCCGCGGTCGCCGCGAGCGGTCGAGTCATGCGCTGCATGGAAGTGACCTCTCTATGCGGGAATGGCAGCCTTGTGATCGGCTTAGTCTGCCTCCCCAACCTGACGCTGGGCTGAATGGGGCACCTGGGCGTAACCGCTCGGCGGGCGATTGCATCGCGGACTGTCTCCGCTATCGAGGCGTGCGCACGACGGCTGGCGTGACCCGCCGACCTGACGGGATCTGTGATTCGGCCGGGGGGACATTCTGTGTTGCAGTTCTTGCCACGCGCGTGCTCACTGACGAATCCTCAGTGAGCACGCGCGTAGGCATGCGTGCACCGGCCGGCTCTGCGAGCCGTCCCGTGGGTTCATACGTTGCATTGCTTGCATCCCTTGTTTGCGATGTGGGCAACGGCGTGTGCATGGTAGGGGCATGACGGAGACGCACGACACGGCTGCGGCGAAGATCGTGGGCCTGCTGGAGGCCCTGTCGGACGCCGACACGGCCGCGCGTAGTGGTCTGACGGTTGTCGAGCTCTCGCGCGCGTTGGGTCGGGAGAAGTCGGTC
>NZ_JBPCKQ010000096.1:0-6659 GCF_051004135.1 Ornithinimicrobium sp. | reverse complement strand
TCGCCGATCGGCACCCGGTAGTCCTTGTCGCCGTGTACCACGAGCATGGGCGTGCGGATCGCATCGGCGAACCGGCTCGGCGAGTACGCCTCGTACCGCTCGGGCCGCTCGTCGGCGTAGCCCCACTCCTTCGCCCAGTACGCCGGGTAGTCCGTCGTCGTGTTGAACTGGTCCAGCGCCCACAGGCTGGCGTGGGTCACGATCGCGCGGAAGCGGTCGGTGTGCCCGGCGATCCAGTTGGCCATGTAGCCGCCGAACGACCCGCCCATCGCGGCGGTGCGGGATTCGTCGATGTCCGCGCGCTCCTGCACCGCGTCGGTGATCGCCATCAGGTCCTCGAACGGTGCCGCGCCCCAGGCGCCCCAGCCGCGCTGGATGAAGTCCTGGCCGTAGCCGGTGGACAGGGCGGGGTCGGGGAGCAGCACGGCATACCCCTGGGCGACCATCAGCCACGGGTTCCACCGCCAGGTCCAGGCGTTCCACGAGCCGAGCGGGCCGCCGTGCACCCAGAGCAACAACGGAGCCGGGGACTCACCCGGAGACTCGGGCAGGGCCAGCCAGGCGCGGACCCGGGTGCCGTCCGCGGTGGTCGTCTCGACCTCCTCCAGCCGACCGGGCAGCTCGGGCCGCGCCGCCGGTCCGGGCAGTGGGGTGACCGAGCCGTCGGCCAGGTCGATGCGGGCGACCTCGGAGGGGTAGGCGTAGCTGCTGCGCACGCCGTAGGCGCTCGTGCCGTCGGGGGCGACCACCACCTGCGACCAGGTCGCGTCGTCGCGGGTCACCTGGGTCACCTCACCGGTGGCGATCTCGACACGGAACACCGGGCCACGACCGTCGTCGTCGGCCAGCACCAGCACGGCGGAGCCGTCCGGCAGCCACGCCGCGGGGTGCGCCCACCGGTCCCAGTCGTGCGCGAGGGGGCGCAGCTCGCCGGTGGCGAGGTCGAGCAGCGACATCCGCGGGTGCGGGGCCCGCTCGGGTGTGCTCTTCGGGTCGCTGACCAGCACGGCGCGGGTGCCGTCGGGGCTGATCAGCGGCGCGTAGAAGTCCTGCTCGGGGTCCTGCAGCAGCACCGTGTGCTCGCCGGTGGCCAGGTCGATCTTGACCAGCGCGGTGTGCTGCTCGCCCCGCGCCTGGAACATCGCCGCGGGCGCGAGGGCGAAGGTGCCGTCCGGGCTCACCTCCGGCTCCTGCTCCTCCAGGTTCACGCCGTGGTCGTGGCCCTCGCTGACTCGGCGCAGCCGTAGCGGTGGCTCGTGATCCACGGTGACCGGGCCTGCGGTGCCCACCGTCTTGTCGCCGTCCGGATCGGCCTCGGCGACGAACAGGGCCGGACGCGCCGGGCCCAGGTCGTGGTCCCAGAAGCGCACCGGATAGCCGTCGTGCAGGATCGCGTCGACCGCAGCGTCCTTGCGCACCTTGTGCAAGGCGGCGTGCTCCGGCTCCGTGACCGCCCCGGTCAGCCGGCCGGCCTTGACCACGACGACGTCGGCGTCGCGGGCAGCGTGCACCGAGCTCACGCCCCCGGGCCTGCGCAGGACCCGCCGCGCCTCGCCACCCGCCGCCGGCAGCTGCCACAGCGCGGTCTCGACGTCCTCGTCGGCAGCGTCGGCGTCGGGCCGCTCGGAGGTGAACCAGAGGTCGCCCGTGCTGCCGAACACAGCGCCCGCCTCGCCCTTCGCGCTGCGGGTCAGCCGGTATGCTGTGCGCTCACCCGCCGGATCCACCTCCCACAGCGCGGTGACGTAGCCGGTGCCCACGCGGTTGAGGGTGGAGACGGTGGTGACCAGCCGGCGACCGTCGCGGGACAGGCCCAGTCCGCCGAGGCGGGGCAGGGCGACATAGCGCTCGAGGTCATGGAAGGGGGTCTTCGTCGACGTGGCGTCGTCCGGGGTCGTCATGGGCCGTTCATACCACCCGTCGGTGGAATCCTCGCGACCACCCGGACGTTGAGAACGATGACCGACGACGAGGCCCTGCCCTCACGAGGAGGACGTGACGTGACCGAGATCTCTCCGCTGCTGCGGCTGGAGACCGATGCCCACCAGCTGACCCAGCACGCGCCGCTGCTGCAGCTGTCCGTCGACGGCTTCATCGACGCCGGGCACGTGCGCGGGCAGCTCGCCGAGCACATCCTCGGCACCCTGGAGCACCGGGTGATCGCCTCCTTCGACGTCGACCAGCTCGTGGACTACCGCTCGCGCCGCCCGCTGATGACCTTCGACTCCGACCACTGGGCCGGGATCGACGAGCCGAGCCTGGTGCTCTACCGCGTGCTGGACGCCGACGGCCAGCCGTTCCTGTTCCTGCACGGGGTCGAGCCCGACTACCGGTGGGAGGGGTTCGTGGAGGCGGTGCATCAGGTGTGCCTGGCCTTCGGTGTGCGGCGCGTGGTCTCCGCCCACGGCATACCCATGGCGGTCCCCCACACGCGGCCCGTCGGGATGACCCGGTTCGCCAACCAGACCGAGCTCATCGGTGACAACCAGGTCCTGTTCGGCAAGGTTCAGGTGCCGGGCAGTGTGGAGGCGCTGCTGCAGCTGCGGCTGGGTGAGGCCGGGCTGGAGACGATGGGCCTGGCGGTGCACGTGCCGCACTACCTGGCCGACTCCACGTTCGGCGACGCAGCCGTGACCGCGTTGCAGGCCCTGGCCGAGATGACCCGGCTGCGGGTCCCCGACGAGGCGCTGGTCGCCGCAGCGGGACTCAACCGCGCTGAGATCACCGAGCAGGTGCAGGCCTCCCCGGAGGTCGGTGAGGCGGTCGCCGAGCTGGAGAAGCGCTACGACCACTTCCTGGAGGGCCAGCGCAAGCGCAGCCTGCTCGCTGCGCAGGTGGCAGATCTGCCGTCAGCCGACGAGATCGGCGCGGAGTTCGAGGAGTTCCTGCGATCCGCGGCAGACGGTGCCGAGCCGGGCAGCGACGCGGGTCCCGCGGGCGAGGACTCCGGACCGAAGAGCTGACCTGACCGGACGGGACCCTGCCCAGCAGGTCAGCGGGGTGGAGGTGGTGGTGGCCAGTGGTCGCCGTAACCCTGCTCATCGGGGTCGTCCTGCTCAGACCGGCTGTCCTGCACATCGGACCCGCCCTGCACACCGGTCTCGCGCTCAGGAGGCTGCTGCCCAGGAGGAGCGTAGGGGTCGCCCGACGGTGGTGGCGGCGGGGGAGCGGCGTAAGGGTAGCTCGAGCCGCCCGTCGAGGGCTCGTGCTCGGGAGGGGGTGCGTAGGGACGGGTCTGCTGCGGCGGGGTGGCGTAGGGCGAGGAGTAGCCGCTACTGCCCTGCCATCCCTGCTGGCCGCCCGGCTGCTGGGCGGAGCCGACGGAGGCGGAGGGTCTGCTGCGGCGGCGCAAGAGCAGGGCCGCAACGGCCAGCAGCACGGCGAGCACGAGCAGGAACAGCCCGGAGACGATCCCGGCCGGGCCCATGACGCCGCTGGCGCTGGTGTCCGGAGCCGCCGGTCCGGCATACACGGCCTCGCTCGTGCCCTCGCAGGTCACGGCGTAGGTCCCCGAGCCCAGGTCCTGCGGACTGCGGGCGATCTCGTAGAAATCGGTGCCGGCCACGTCGACGGCAAACTCCTGAACGGGACGCTCGAAGACGACCTGGCCACTGTCGGCGTCGGCCGTGCACACGGCACCCGAGCGGGCGTCGCTACGCGAGTAGACCGACATCCCGGCCTCACTGATGGCCACGGACTGTCCCGGGTTGAACCCCTGCATGTTGGGGGTGGCCACGCTCAGCACCCCCACCAGGCCGAGCGACAGCAGGAGGAGACCGAGCAGTGCGCTCAGCGCCGCGAGGAGCCCCAGCAGCAGGGGCACCCGGCTGCGTGACCCTGGGCTCTGGTCGCCCCCCGGTGACGGTTGCGCATACGCCATGACCTCAAGGTAGCGCACCCACGGCTTCGCAGCGGTGGCGCCTCCGACTCCGCGTTGGCAGGATGGCCGTGGCCGACCGGCCCTGCCACCACCGCTTCAGGAGGACGACGTGTTCATCTTCGGATCCGACAAGGACCGTGCCACGGATGAGCCGGAGGACGAGGGGGGATTCGGTGCTCGGATGGCCCGGTCAGCGGTCGACCGGATGCTCGGCTACGGCCTGGACGGCATCGGCCCCCTGGACTCCGTCGAGGAGGTCGTGCGCAAGGCACGCTCGCGCCATGACGACCCCGAGGAGGCGATCCAGGACCTCTGCTCGACACACCAGCGGCTCGCGGCCAGTGGTGGGTTCGTCACCGGCCTCGGCGGGTTGATCACCATGCCCGTGGCGCTGCCGGCCAACGTCGTCGGGTTCTACGTGCTGGCGAGCCGGATGGTCGGCGCGGTGGCGTTGATCCGCGGCTACGACGTGCGCGAGGACAACACCCGCACCGCGCTCGCTCTCACCCTCATCGGCGCGGACGCCGACGACCTGCTCAAGAAGGCCGGCATCACCGGTGGCGGCCGGATGGCCCGGATCGCGCTCAACCGGGTGCCCCGCGCTGCAGCCATGATGATCAACAAGGGCCTCGGCTTCCGGGTCGCCACACAGCTGGGCACCCGCGTGCTGGGCCGGTTGGGACGTCTGGTCCCGCTGGTCGGCGGCGCGGTCGGCGCCGGCCTGGACGGCTACCTGATGGGGCGCCTGGCCAAACACGCACGCAGCGAGTTCCCACCCCGGGACCAGCTCGACTCCGCCTGAGCGGGCCACGGCAGTTATCCACAGGCGGTCGCGGACCCCACGCGGGACGGGAATCGGCCACGCTGAGGTCATGACGAACTCACAGCCGTCGCACCTCGACGCAGTGCATCTCAGCACGGTTCGCGGCATCGCCGAGACCATCGTGGCGCTGCCCTACCAGCTCGGCTACCGGCCATCTCGCTCCGTGGTGATGGTGTGCCTGGAGCAGCACCCCAGCCGTAGGTCCACCGGGCATGTCCAGCTCATCGCCCGCGCCGACCTGGACCCACCCGGTGGTCCGCCGGGGGCGCTCGCGGCGCTGAGTCTCGCGCTCGACCAGACCCGGCCCGACGTGGTCGTCCTCATCGCGTTCGAGGATGCGCAGGATGATGCGACCTCGCTGCTGCAACAGGCCTGCGAGCTTGCCGGAGCACACGGCGCACTGGTCGACCAGAGCGTCCGGGTCCGCGACGGGAAGTGGTTTCCCGTGGTCACGCCCGACGGTTCTGCGCCTTGCTGGCAGCCGCTGCCGGCGCAGGCCGACGTGCCGGTGGTGGCCGACTTGGTGCTCAACGGGTGCAACCCGGCCCCGGAGCGCGCGGACCTCGCGCGACTGTTCGAGTCCCGCCGGCCGCTGCTGCGGCAGGTGGTGACCGCCGAGTTCGCGAGCCGGTTGGCCACCGGGCGAGGCTGCGTCGATCCCGACGCAGCCCTGCTGCTGCTCGGTCACGTGCTGCGCGCCGACGGGGCGGACCCGCCCGAACTGTCGGGGGCGGTGCTCGCCGACCTCGCCCTGGAACTGCGCGACGTGCTCCTGCGCGATGCGGTGCTGGCCCGCGTCGCCCCGGGGGTGCTGCGGCTGAGCGACCTGCCGGCCGAGTATGCGGAGCGAGTCGTGCGGTGCCTGCCGAGGCTCGAGTCGGTGGACCCGGCCGTCTGCGAGCGACTGGCGGTCCTCAGCTCGCACCTGCCTGAGGCCGCCGCTGCACCGCTGCTCACCCTGTGCGGATACCTCGCCTGGTGGGCCGGGGCGGGCACCCTGGCCAACCTCGCCATCGCCAGGGCGCTGACGTGCGATCCGGACTACTCGATGGCGCGACTGGTCGACCAGGTGCTGCAGCAGGCGATCCGTCCGCCCAGAAGTGCGCGCGGCAGCCACATCCGGCGGTCCGGGCCCGGCCACGGTCGCCCTGCTGCGTGAGCAGAGACCCACAGCGAGCGGCGGGTGTACCCTCGGCGTCGTTGTCCGCGCCAGGGTGCCGAGAAGGAGTCAGATGTCGATCGTGGTGGGTCGCCTCGCGACCAGGGAGGGCCGGGCAGCGTTGCGCCGCGCGGCCGAGGAGGCAACGACCCGGAGGCTGCCGATGATCGTGGTCGACACCGGGCGCCACCAACAGGGCGCCGAAGGCGAGGAGCTCCAGCAGCTCGAGCAGCTGCTGACCGAGCTGGGCCGAGCGCTCGACGAGCACGGGGTTCCGCACGAGGTGCGTAGCCCCAGCGGGGGCGTGGACGCTGCCGACGACCTGATCACGGCTGCCGAGGAGGCGGGCGCCGAGCTCATCGTCATCGGGCTGCGCCGCCGGACCCCCGTGGGCAAGCTGATCCTGGGCTCGCATGCTCAGCGCATCCTGCTCGACGCGTCCTGCCCCGTGCTCGCCGTGAAGGCGGGCCCCGTCGCCCCCTGAGCACCCGCCGGCGCTGACCAGCGAGGGGGCACGACGGGGGCTCCGTGGTGCGCAGGGGCGAGGTGCCTCACATAAGAGTGAGCGCGTAGGTTGTGCTGGTGCCTCACACGCTTTGAGCGCGTGAAGGCTTGCGTCATTTCGTCTGGGTCAACCGGTTGATTGACGGGTTCAATGATTTCATGTCCAGTCCGCGGGCGGCTGTCAGGGCTTGGGTCTTGGCTTGGGCCAGGTCCATGAGTTTCATCTGCAGGACGGTGATCTGGCGGGTCAGGTCGGCCGGGTTGATGCCCTCGACGCGTCTGGCCGCGGTGGC
>NZ_JBPCKQ010000095.1:0-4509 GCF_051004135.1 Ornithinimicrobium sp. | reverse complement strand
GCCGGGTCGAGCCGTGCCGGCCTGCTGCCCTCGACCCATTCCGCGACGCGCCACGCGGTGTCCGCTGATCCGGCGGGCAGCAGGATGGCCCCCTCGGCGGTCCGCAGCACCCGAGGCGAGGGCACTCCCACGGTGCCGCACAGCTGCGCGAAGGCCACCTCCCGCTGGGCGGCCGACTCCTCGGGGACCTCCCACAGGAGTCGCTTGACGGCATACACACCGGTGTCGGTGTCGAGGCGATAGATCTCACCCATCGCACCGCGCGCCCCGGCAGCGACCGCGCGCGGCCGACCCAGCCCGAACCGGGCCGCCACGAACCGTAGGTCCGCGCCCTTCTCGTCCCTGGCCACGGTAGCCGGGCATGGTCCCGGTCGACTTGAAAGCCGGCCCACTGGTGCCCGATGTCGCACACTGGTGCCCTGCGCACGCAAGGCATCAGTGTGCCGAATCGTACATCAGTGGGGTCCGGGCACCGGCCCAGCCGTGTCCATGCATCATGGGGTGATGAGCCAGCACGAGACCCCGGCCCCGACGACTCCCCGGCAGCTCGCCGACCAGTACGTCCACGCCTGTGCCGACCTGGACCCCCAGGTGGCGACCATGCTCGGCCTGCGTGAGCACGACGACCGGGTCCCTGACTTCTCCCCCGAGGCCCAGGACGCGCAGGACGCCCTCGACCGCCGGGTGCTCGCCGACCTCGACGCCCTGGAGGAGCAGACGGGGCCAGAGGGTTGGGACGACCTGGAGCGCCGCTGCGCCACCCTCCTGCGCGACCGCCTGGGCGTGTCCCTGGAGTGCTCGGAGGTGGGCGAGCACCTGCGGCCGCTGCGCAACATCGGCGCTCCGGTGCACGCCGTGCGCAACCTCTTCATGATGATGCCCGCAGAGAGCGAGCAGGACTGGGCGTGCATCGCCCGGCGGATGAGCCGCTTCGGCGACTCCTACGACTCGCTCATGGCGGCGCTGGAGGAGGGCCGCCGGCGCGACCTGTATGCCGCACCGCTGCAGGCGCAGACCACCATTGACCAGCTCGGGGAATGGCTGCAGGGTGAGGCGGGCGGCGACGGCTCGTGGTTCCACGACTTCGTGGCCGACGGGCCGGAGTCGCTGCGCGAGGGTCTCACCGCCGCGGCCGACCAGGCGGCGCAGGCGGTGGCGGGGCTGCGCGACTACCTGGACACGACATACCTGCCGGCCGCACAGGGCACCCCGGACCCCTGCGGCGAGGACCGCTACCGCCTGAGCGCACGCCGGTGGATGGGCGCCGACATCGAACCGCACGAGGTGTATCAGTGGGGGTGGGCGCAGTTCCGGGAGCTGGATGAGCAGATGCGCGAGGTCGCCGAGCAGATCCTGCCCGGGTCGACCCCCGTCGAGGCGATGCGGCACCTGGACGAGCACGGCAAGGCCGTGGACGGTGTCGAGGAGGTGCGCGTCTACCTGCAGAAGATGATGGATGGCGCGATCGCCGAGCTGGACAACACGCACTTCGACATCGCCGAGCCGATCCGGACCGTCGAGGCCAGGATCGCGCCCGCGGGCAGCGCGGCGGCCCCCTACTACTCCCGGCCCTCGGTCGACTTCTCCCGCCCGGGCCGCACCTGGCTGCCGACGCTGGGTGAGACCCGGTTCCCGCTGTATGACCTGGTCAGCACCTGGTATCACGAGGGCGTCCCGGGCCACCACCTGCAGCTGGCGCAGTGGGCCTACGTCGCCCCGCAGCTCTCGCTCTACCAGACCTCGCTCGGCTCCTCCTCCGGCGCCACCGAGGGGTGGGCGCTGTATGCCGAGCGGCTGATGGACGAGCTGGGCTACCTGGACACCGAGGAGCGGATGGGTTATCTGGACTGCCAGATGATGCGGGCGATCCGGGTGGTGATCGACCTGGGCATGCACCTGCAGCTGACGATCCCGGACGACTCGCCGCTGGCGCCCGGGCAGACCTGGACTCCGGAGCTGGCGACCGAGTTCTTCGACCAGCACTGCGGGCGCTCGCGCTCCTTCATCGAGTCCGAGATCGTGCGCTACCTCGGCTGGCCGGGGCAGGCGATCAGCTACAAGCTCGGCGAGCGGGCCTGGCTGACCGGTCGGGAGGCGGCGCAACGGGCACACGGGGACGACTTCGACCTCAAGGCCTGGCACATGGCCGCGCTGTCGCTCGGGGCGCTCGGCCTGGATGACCTGCAGGCCGAGCTGTCCCGGCTCTGAGCGCCTCGGTTGTCGGACCCGGGTTCTACAGTGAGCCCGTGAGCACATCACCCGGGCCGGCCTCGTCGTCCCTGCCCGCGGTCGCCCGCGAGACGACCGCGGAGCGGCCATGGCCGGTGCGCACCCTGTCGTTGAAGATCTCCGACTACGTCACCAAGATGTCACCGCTGTGGGTCGAGGGGCAGATCGTGCAGCTCAACCGGCGGCCGGGGATGGGCACGGCGTTCCTGACCCTGCGCGACACCGACGTCGACATGTCGCTGTCGGTGAGCATCCCGGTCCCCGCGCTGGACGCAATGCCCTCACCACCCCAGCCGGGGGCGCGGGTGGTGGTCAATGCCAAGCCCGCGTTCTGGACCAAGCGCGGCACCCTGCAGCTCGAGGCCCGGCAGATGCGCCACGTCGGGGTCGGCGAGCTCCTGGCCCGGCTGGAGCACCTCAAGCAGCTGCTGCGCTCCGAGGGTCTCTTCGACGCCGCGCGCAAGCGCGCGCTGCCGTTCCTGCCCCGAAGGATCGGGCTGATCACCGGACGCAACACCGCGGCCGAGCGGGACGTAGTGGCCAACGTCCACCGCCGGTGGCCGGCCGCCGTTTTCGAGATCCGTCAGGTCGCGGTGCAGGGCAGCGACACGGTTCCGGCGGTGAGCGCCGCCCTGACGGAGCTGGACCGGATGGACGGGGTCGACGTCATTGTGATCAGCCGGGGCGGCGGGTCGTTCGAGGACCTGCTGCCGTTCAGCAACGAGGCGATGGTACGCGCGGTCGCGGCGGCGCGCACCCCCGTGGTGAGTGCCATCGGGCACGAGAGCGACACCCCGCTGCTCGACTTCGTGGCCGACTTGCGGGCCTCCACCCCGACCCACGCCGCCAGCGCCGTCGTGCCGGACCGGCAGGACGAGCTCAGCGGACTGCATACCGTCACCTCGCGGGCCCGTCGGTCCCTGGCCACCCGGCTCACCCGGCAGCGCGCGGCGCTGGCCGAGCTGATGGGGCGACCGGTGATGCGCGACCGGCACGCCATCGTGCAGCGACACCGCGACGACGTCACCGCGGCCCGGCGCGAGGGACGGGCGCGGATCGGCACCCGCGTGGAGCGCGAGCACGACCGGGTGGCGCACCTGCGCAGCCACCTGCGCGCCGTCTCACCCCAGCACACCCTGGAGCGGGGGTATGCCGTAGTCCGGCACTCCGGCGGTCAGATCGTGCGTGACCGGGAGCAGGTCGACCCCCAGGAGGTCCTGCGGGTCACGGTCGCCCGAGGCGACTTCGCCGTGACCCCGGTGACCGGGCCGGCCGCGGCGGCGGCTGGCTAGGCTGGAGCGATGGCCGACGACACGCAGACCCCCGTGAGCGACCTGAGCTACGAGCAGGCCCGCGACGAGCTGGTGCGCCTCGTGGCGCGGATCGAGTCCGGAGAGGCACCGTTGGAGGAGTCGATGGTGCTGTGGGAGCGGGGTGAGGCGCTCGCCGCCCACTGCCAGGCCAAGCTCGACCAGGCCCAGTCCCAGCTCGACGCCGCCACCGCGAGCGGCGCCGAGAGCAGCGATGCCGAGACGGGCAGCGAGGCGGCTCCGGGCGGGGAGTCTCCGACGTCGACGCCCTCGCCCCCGGAGTCCTCCGACACCAGCCAGGTGTGAGCGGCGCAGCGACGCCCACACCGACGCTGCGCCGGGTGCGACCCGGCGACGTGCGTGCGTTGCTCGATCTCTTCGCGAGCCCAGGCATGCAGCGCCAGGCCGACATCACGACACTCGCCCAGGCCACAGACCTCACCGAGCACCTGTCGACGGCTTCCTCGGACGGGGAGATCTTCGCGATCGACCTGGCCGGACGGCTGATCGGCGTGGTCAACGTCAGCGCCATCGAGACCACGCACCACACCGGCTGGTGCTGGTACTGGATGCACGTCGACCACCGCAGCCGGGGCTGGACCTCGCGGGCGACGGCCACGGTGGCGGCTTGGGCGCTCGGCGAGCGCGGCCTGCAGCGGTTGGGGCTGGGGCATCGCGTCGACAACCCTGTCTCGGGGGTGATTGCGTTGGCCGCCGGCTTCGTGCAAGAAGGACGCGAGCGCGGCAAGTTCCTCTTCGACGGTCAGCGGGTCGACGTGCTGACCTACGGCCGACTGGTCACCGACCCTCCGCCCGCCATACCCGCCCTGGACCTAGACATTCGGGCTCTCCTGTCGTTCCCGTGGGTCATCAGGGTGCGCCGCGGCCGGGTAGGGGTGGGCAGTAGCCGCCGAGGTTGAGCATCGCGAGGGCGATCATGGCTTCGGGGGACTTGAATCCGAAGGCCATG
>NZ_JBPCKQ010000094.1:0-2567 GCF_051004135.1 Ornithinimicrobium sp. | reverse complement strand
TTCCTACACCGACGTCACCGCCCAGCTGCCGGCGCTGCGGCTGTTGCAGGTAATCGCGCTCGTCTGCCTGGTGCTGTTCCTGGTCAACATCCGCTTCCGCGGCTGGCTGCTGCCGACGCTTGCGGTGGGGATCCTGTTCGTCGCGGGGGTGGTCCTGGTCGGCATCGTCCCGACGGTGGTCCAGCGCATCCGGGTCGCGCCGCAGGAGCTGGAGCGGGAGCGCCCGTTCATCCAGCACAACCTCGACTTCACCCGCTTCGCGTTCGGGCTCGACGACGTCGAGTCCGAGCCGTTCCCCGCCCGCGCGGAGCTGTCGGCCCAGGAGGTGCTCGACAACGCCGACACGCTCAGCGCGGTGCGCCTGTGGGATCCCGCCCCGGCGTTGGCGGCCTACACCCAGCTGCAGGAGCTGCGGCCCTACTACGATTTCCGCGACGTCGACGTGGACCGCTACGACATCAACGGCGAGCGGCGCCAGGTGCTCATCGCCGCCCGCGAGATCAGCGAGCGCGACCTGCCGTAGGACACGTGGCAGACCCAGCACCTGGTCTACCCCCCCGGCATCGGGGTGGTCTCCTCGGAGGTGTCGCGCGCCACGCCCGACGGCCAGCCGGTGTTCCTCGCCCGCGACATCCCGACCGCGGGCGCTGAAGAGCTGGTGCCTGAGAACCCGCGCATCTACTTCGGTGAGAACCCGCCGAGCTACTCCGTGGTGGGGACCTCTCAGCCGGAGCTGGACTTCGCCCAAGTCGACGGGCCGCCGGTGGAGACGACCTATGACGGCGACGACGGCGTCGCGGTCGGCTCCTTCGGCCGCCGGCTGGCCTTCGCGCTCCGCTTCGCCGAGCCCAACATGGTGCTGTCGAACCTGCTCGGCGACGAATCCAAGGTGCTGTTCCGCCGGGAGGTCCGCCAGCGGGTCGAGTCGGCGGCGCCGTTCCTCAAGCTCGACCACGACGCGTACTCGGTGGTCACAGGGGGGCGCATCCAGTGGATCATCGACGCCTACACCACCAGCGAGATGATCCCCTACTCCCAGCGGGTGGATCTGGGCCCCCTGACCGCCGCGGAGCAGCGCCGGCTCGTGGCCCGCACGACCGAGACCGGCGCGGCGGTCATCGAGGAGCGCAGCATCGAGCTGCCCGGCATCGAGGGCACCGCCAACTACATCCGCAACAGCGTCAAGGCCGTGGTGGACGCCTACGACGGCACCGTGACGCTGTATGTCATGGACCCCGACGACCCCGTCATCGGAGCCTGGCGCGCCGCCTTCCCGACGGTGTTCACCGACGTCGACGCCGCCAGCGAGGACCTGCGCGCCCACTTCCGCTACCCCGAGGACATGTTCCGGGTGCAGGCGGCGGTCTACCGCGACTACCACATCCCGGGACCCGACGAGTTCTACACGAAGGAGGACGCCTGGCGGCTGCCTCTGGACCCCGCCTTCCAGCGCAATCAGGCGGAGGGCGCGAACGTCACCCCACGCACGCTTCGGCCGCTGTACCAGCAGATCCGACTGCCGGGCGACACCGAGGAGGACTTCGCGCTGCTGCAGCCGTACACCCCGCGGGGCGAGAACCGCCTCAACCTCATCGCCTACCTCGCCGGCGGAGGTGACCCGGAGAACTACGGTCGTCTGCGGGCGTTCCTCATGCCGCCCAGCGAGACGGTGTTCGGACCGGAGCAGATCCAGGCACGCATCGACCAGCAGGAGGACATCGCCGCGGAGCTGTCACTGCTCAACCAGCGCGGCTCGGCGGTCATCTACGGCAACCTGCTGACCATCCCCGTCGAGGACTCGCTGCTGTACGCCCAACCGCTGTTCCTTCGCGCCGAGCAGTCCGCCATCCCGGTGCTCGCGAAGGTCGTGCTGGTCTTCGGCGACCAGATCGTCATGCGCAACACCCTTGCCGAGTCCCTGCAAGTCGTCTTCGACGTCGTTCCCGACGAGGTCCGGGCGCCCGGTGAGCAGCTTCCCGATGCGGGCGAGGACGACGGCGGCGACGGCCAACCGCCCGCGGGCGCGGGAACCGGCGACCCCCGCGTCGAGGCGCTGATCGGCCAGGCCCTCGAAGCCTTCGCCGACGCCGAGGCCGCTCTGCGCGAGGGCGATCTCGGGCGCTACCAGGAGCTGACCGAAAGCGCACAGGCGGCGCTGGCGGAGGCCCAGCAGCTGCTCGGCGGCGCCGCGCCCGGTGCCGAGGACGCCACCGGTGCCACTGAGGACCCGACCTCCGGCGGCGACGAGGCCGGCACGGCGACCGAAGAGCCGGCGGGCTAGTGCCCATCACCGTCACGGTGGTGGATGCTCCGAGGGGCCGGTGACAGGCGAGGCAGGCGCCCGGACGACGGCGGCGCGCGTCGGCACGGCGATGGCGCTGACCTCGGCGGCCGCCTTCGGTTCCGCCGGGCCGATGGCCAAGGGGCTGCTCGAGTCAGGTTGGTCCTCGTCGGCTGTGGTCCTCGTCCGCCTCGGCGGCGCCGCGGCGATCCTGACGCTCGCGGCGGCGTTGGCGCTGCGAGGCTCCTGGCGTCCGTCTGCTGCCGCGGTGCGGACGATCGTGCTG
>NZ_JBPCKQ010000093.1:0-2767 GCF_051004135.1 Ornithinimicrobium sp. | reverse complement strand
ACTGCGGCCGCCAGGTCACTGTCCTGCTGCAACGCATGCTCGAGGAAGGCTTCGACGGCGGGGCGCAGGGTGTCGGGGACGCTCTTGTCGTCACGCAAGGCCAACTGGCGCAGGGCAACGGCGTAGCGCTCCCCGAGCGGCACATTGAACTGGTGCCCCACATCCCACCTCGCAGGCTTCCTAGGATCTAGATTCTAGTCATGACGATGTGGCTGTCGGGAGATCGTTGGGACGTTGCCCGGCGTGTTGGCTTGACTTCGGCGTACCGTCGACTCATGGCTATCGCACGCCGCCCACAGCGCCGTCTCGCACCAATCGAGGCAACAGTCGGCCTCGAGAAGTATGAGGGCCTTTGGATCGCGGTGAAGGACGAGCGTGTCGTTGCGGCAGCGGAAACCACACGTGAGCTGGTGTACGCCCTAGCCAAGATTGGTCCGTCGGCCGAGGGTGCCACGATGCAGCGCGTGCCCAAGCCGGAGAAAGGACTCCTTGTCGGGCTCGGCTGACCATCGGGCGCTTTCACCTCTTCCCTTATCGAGAAGAGTCCCGCCGCCCGTCGCCCGGATACGTGCGGCCAATCCCCCGCCCCATCGTCGATCTGCGCTTGGCACACGGTCATCACGAGGCGAGGCTGGTTGCCCTGATCGACACCGGCGCTCCGGTCACACTCTTCGACGCGGCGATGGCCGAAGCGGTCGGCATCCGGCTCGGCCAGCCTGGCGCACCGTCTGAGGAGGTGACGATCCTGGGCGGGACTCGAAAAGCAGAGCGCCACATGGTGCATCTGACGCTCCCTCCTTTTGACGACGTGTCTTGGGAGTGGCCTTTCGCACTCTTGAGAGGCCGGCCCGAACTGGGCTACGCGGCGGCGAGGGTGTCGAGCAGATTGTCCAGGGTTTTGCCTGACGGCTCAGCGGCGCATGACATGGCTGTAATTCGCTGTAGCCACAGCGCTTTGCGGAGTGCGGCGAGTGCGTCGAGGAAGCTGGCGTGGCTCTTGGCGGGGTACCAGGGTCGGGGTGTCCAGCTGCGTCGGGTGCCGTAGCTGGACAGATACCAGCACCAGATCGCGGTGTGCAGCCACAGGGACAGCGCGGCGGCGCGTTCGGGTCCGGCGCCGTGCCAGAATTGGGGTTGTTCGCCGCCGAGGTGCTGCTTGGTGTCGCGGAAGGTGACCTCGATCGACCACCGGCCGGCGTAGCGGGCGGCGATCTCGGCGTCGGTGGACGTGGTGTCGGTGCTGATGAAGAAGTCGTCGGGCTGGGTGCCGGTCGGGTCGCGGACGATGACCAGCCGGACCAGGTGGTCGGGATCGACGGTGTACCAGAGCACCTGACGCGACCAGATCAGCCGGCGCACGGTGCGGCCGCGTTCCTCGACCTCGACGGCGGTCCAGTTGGTCGCGGTCGCGGCGAGCTGGGGTGGGGTGGGTAGCCGGGCGCCCTTCTTGGCTGGCCGACCGCGCCGGCCGGTGCGCGGCGGGGCAGGCTCGTACAGGGCGGCGTCGCGACGCAGCCGGCTGGTCACGCTGGTGCGCGGCAGGCCGGCTCCGGCCAGGCTGGCGTAGGCGCCGTCGGCGCACATCGCGAAGTGCCGGTCGGGCAGCCAGCCGGCGAGTTCGGTCATCATCTGCGCGGCCAGCGCGACGGTCGTCGCCCCGCCCTTGCGGTGCAGGCGCATGTTCACCGGCAGGCCCAGCGGGCAGCCGCCCCACGGCGCCCGGATGCGCACGGTGAGCACGACCAGGTTCAGTCCGCGGGCGTAGACGACCTTGCGCACGGTGGAACGCACCGCGTCACGGAACACCCCGGCGCCCTCGACCTTGCGCCCGTCGCGGTGGAACAGCGTGTCGTCGCAGTCGACCGTCACCATCCCGGCCGGGACCAGGGCAGCGACGATGTGGGTGGCGAGCACCCGCCACAGCGCGCTCATGCTCCATCGGCCGGCCCGGACGAACCGGTGATAGGCATCATGCGCCCGTCGGCCGTCGGGGTCGCCGACGGTCAGCATCCGGGTGATGGCGCGCCGCCCCGGGGTGTTCACCCAGCCGGTGAGCAGGTCGTTGAAGCAGGCGAAGCCCGGCGCGGTGAAGCTGCCGCGCACCAGATCGAGCATTGCCGTCCAGGCAGTCACCGGCTGCGGCGAGCAGCGGCCCGGGTCAGCAGCACGGCCAGCCCGGCGTTGCCCTTGGCCTCCAGCGCCGCTTGGGCCGTCCGGTACCGCTCCACCGCCGCGCGCACCGGGCCGATCTGCTCGTCGGGCAGCATCACCGTCCGGTTGCGCCCGGCTTCTGAGTAGGACAGCACGGTCGCCTCGTGCAGCGACTCACCATCGGCGCACCGGCACTGCGCCTTGCCGCAGCGCCGTCGCTGCACCACGACCGACCCGCGGATCATCCGCGGGAAGCCAGCAGAGCTTGGACCAGCCATCACCGACATCCTCCAACCTGCACGCGAGGCGCGTGCAGGTTGATCATCTCGTGGACGCCTGGAACAGGCGGGATCTTGCCCGGCGTGTCGGGCCCGAACTGAGCTACTCGGTGACCGGCCGCTTCCCGGGCGTCACTTCAAGAGTGCGAAAGTCCACTACCACTACGTGGCGCATCCCTCAACCGAAGGTCCGCAGCTGATCCGCCAATGGGGCCCCGACACCACGCGCCGGACCGCCTACCAGAGCGAGGCAGTACCAGGTGTCGGGCCGGTGCCCGGCGCGCAGATCGCCATCACGCGCGACGACGACGCTCAGCTGACGGTGTACGAGTTGGCCC
>NZ_JBPCKQ010000092.1:0-10783 GCF_051004135.1 Ornithinimicrobium sp. | reverse complement strand
GGGCACCTCAGCTGCGGTCCCGTCTGACAGATCTGTGGGAGGCCACCCGATGGGTGAACAGCCAGCCCGAGGGTCAGTCGGTGCGCTGTCACCGGGACCTCATGGCCGACAACCTCCTGCGGACCGGGGGCCAGGGGTGGGTGCTGCTGGACTGGGACAACGTGGGCCCTCGGCGCTCAGGCGGCCGTGCTGCTCGATCCCGGCAGCGTGGCGGCGGATCGTGAGTTCGCCCGCCCGCGAGTCACCGGCCTGCTGCGTGATATCTCCACCTTGGCGGACCTGGAGCAGGCGGCCAAGGCCCTGCTCTAGCGGACCCGGTGACATATGAACGGGCACCCTCGGCCTCCCGCCGCCGACGCGCGGACCCGACTGGTGCACGATTCGGCACACTGGTGCCTTGCGCGCGCACGCGGGGCACCGGTGTGCGACATCGTGCACCAGTGAGCCGGGTGCCGGGATCGACGGGGGACCGTCAGGGCTGCCGGGTGGGGATGTCCGCGCTGCGCCCCGCCGATCAGGCTCTGCCCAGCCGGCCCGCATACCATGGGCACGTGACTTCGCCGACCCAGCCGACCGACGTGACCGTGCCTGCCACCGACACCGCCGCCGAGTCGGGGGAGGGCCCCAAGCAGGTGCTCCTCGCCGCCCCACGGGGGTACTGCGCCGGGGTGGACCGGGCCGTGGTGGCCGTGGAGAAGGCGCTCGACCTCTATGGCCCGCCGGTCTACGTGCGCAAGCAGATCGTGCACAACGTGCACGTGGTGCGCACCCTGGAGAAGCGCGGCGCCATCTTCGTTGACCAGACCGACGAGGTGCCCGAGGGTGAGACCGTCATCTTCTCGGCGCACGGCGTCTCGCCGCAGGTGCACCAAGAGGCACAGGCACGGCAGCTCAAGACCATCGACGCCACCTGCCCCCTGGTCACCAAGGTGCACCGCGAGGCCGTGCGCTTCGCCCGTGACGACTTCGACATCCTGCTCATCGGGCACGACGGGCACGAGGAGGTCGAGGGCACCGCGGGCGAGGCGCCGGACAACATCACCCTGGTGCAGAGTCCCGACGAGGTGCCGGGTGTCGAGGTGCGCGATCCCGACAAGGTCGTCTGGCTCTCCCAAACCACGCTGTCGGTCGATGAGACGATGGAGACGGTCCGCCGGCTGCGCGAGAAGTTCCCCGCGCTGCAGGACCCGCCGAGCGACGACATCTGCTACGCCACGCAGAACCGGCAGGTCGCCGTCAAGCAGATGTCCGACGGCGTCGACCTGATGATCGTGGTCGGATCCCGCAACTCCTCCAACTCGGTCCGCCTGGTCGAGGTCGCGATCGAGCACGGCGCGAAGGATGGGCACCTGGTCGACTACGCCGACGAGATCGACCAGGCGTGGCTGCAGGGCGTGCGCACTGTCGGGGTGACCAGCGGCGCCAGCGTGCCGGAGATCCTGGTGCGCGACGTGCTCGACTGGCTCGCGGCCCGAGGCTACGAGGACGTGCGAATGGTGACTGCCGCAGAGGAGTCGCTGATGTTTGCGTTGCCCAACGAGCTGCGTAAGGAGATCAAGGCCCGCGGTGGCCAGGAGGCCGAGCAGGTCAAGCACGACGCGGGCGCACTGACCTGAGCTGAGCCTCAGCCCGTGCGGCGCCCGGCCCGCCGGCCGTCGTCTGGGGCGTGCGGCACGTCGTCGCTGAGCTCGTCGCGCGGCGGTCCGACCGCTTGCAGCTCGGCGTCGATCAGCTCCGACTGGGTCAGTGGCCGAGGGGTCGTCGCCACTGCCTCGAGGGCGGGCGGCGCCTCACCGACGACGCCGATCTCGTGCATCTTGCGGCTGGTCACCATGACCCGGGACTCCAGGGTGCCCACCATCCGGTTGTAGGTCTCCACCGAGCGGCTGAGGGCGCTGCCCATCTCGCCGACATGCTTGCCCAGCGTCGCCAGCCTGGTGTGCAGCTCGCTGCCCAGTCGCAGCACCTCGCGGGCATGCTCGCTCACCGAGTCCTGCTGCCAAGCGAAGGCCGTCGCCCGCAGCACGGCCAGCAACGTCGCCGGTGAGGCCAGCACGACCTTGCGGGCCTGGGCGTGGTCGTAGAGGTCAGGCTCCGCCTGCAGCGCGGCAGCCAGCACGGCATCGCTGGGCACGAAGCAGATGACCAGCTCAGGGCTGGTGGCGAAGGCACTCCAGTAGGCCTTACCGGCCAGCGCGTCGACGTGACCCCGCAGCGCCGTCGCATGAGCCTGCAGGTATGCCGTGCGCTCAGTGGGCGGGACCCCCTCACCCTGAGCCCGCAGGAACGCGTCGAGCGGCGACTTGGCGTCGATGACCAGGCACTTGTCGCCGGGCAGGCGGACGACCACGTCGGGGCGCACCCGGGCGTCGTGCCGGCTCACCGCGCTCACCTGCTCCTCGAAGTCGCAGCGCGCCAGCATGCCGGCGTGCTCCAGCACCCGGCGCAGCTGGGCCTCGCCCCAGGTGCCGCGCACGCCGGAGGAGTTGAGCGCCCCGGCCAGGGTGGCGGTCTGCTGCCCCAGCGCCGACGTGCGCTGGGCGACCTCGCTCAGGGCGGCACCGAGCTGCCCGAACTGCTCGACCCGGTCGCGTTCGAGGGTGCCGACCTGCCGTTCGACACGATTGAGCGCCTGCTGCAGAGGTGCGAGCTGCGCCGCGACCTCCCGGTCATCGGCCGCGCTGTCCTCGGCGGCGCGCAGCCGCTCGGCCAGCAGGTCACGCTGCGCCTCGGCGGCCACCACCTCGCCGCGCCCCATCCGCATACCCCACCCCACCCCGGCCCACCACACCAGCAGAGCCACGACGACGACAATGAGGCCCAGCCCCACGACGTGCACCCAGTTGTCCATGCCGCTCACCCTGACAGCCGGCACCGACAGACCGGTGTCGCGGCACGCCCGTCGACGAGACGAGCGCCGCGGCCTACGTTGGGGACAGCCCCCGACACCGCATACCGAGAGGACTGCCCGATGAGCGAGCAACGCACCGCCCTGGTCACCGGAGGGGCGTCCGGCATCGGGCGCGCCATATCCCGACGGCTGGCCGCCGACGGGATGGCCGTGACTGTCGCCGACCTCGACGGCGAGGCCGCCTCGCAGGTCGCCGAGGAGATCGACGGCACTCCATGGGTGGTCGACCTCGCCGACACGGCGGCCCTGGAGGACCTGAGCCTGAACTGTGACGTGCTGGTCAACAACGCCGGCATCCAGCGGATCAACCCGATCCAGGACTACCGGCCGCACGACTGGCGGCTGATCCACCGGCTCATGGTCGAGTCACCGTTCCTGCTCATCCGGGCAGCGCTGCCGGCGATGTACGAGCGCGGCTGGGGTCGGGTGGTCAACCTGTCCTCGGTGCACGGGCTGCGCGCCTCGACCCACAAGTCAGCCTACGTCGCGGCCAAGCACGCCCTGGAGGGACTGTCCAAGGTCACCGCGCTGGAGGGTGGGCCGCACGGGGTGACCAGCAACTGCATCTGCCCCTCCTATGTGCGCACACCGCTGGTCGAGGGTCAGATCGCCGACCAGGCGCGCACACACGACATACCCGAGGACCAGGTGGTCGAGCAGGTCATGCTGACCCAGGGCGCCGTCAAGCGGCTGGTCGAACCCGAAGAGGTCGCCGCGCTGGCCGGGTTCCTGGCCGGGCAGGACGCGGGCATGGTGACCGGCGCGTCCTACACCATGGACGGCGGATGGAGCGCCCGGTGAGCGCGGAGCCTGCCGTCCTGCCGGACGAGCGCTACCACCGGGTCACGGTGCCGGTGCGCGGCGGTGACCTGATGGTCGGAGTGTGGGAAGCCCAGGCCGACACCTTGTCCACCTCGCCAGGCGGAGTGCAGCGCAGCGTCCTGGCCGTGCACGGCATCACCTCATCGCACCTGGCCTGGCCCGCGGTCGCGGCGGCGTTGCCCGACGTGCGGATCATTGCCCCGGATCTGCGGGGTCGCGGCCGCTCGCGCGACCTGCCGGGGCCCTACGGCATGCCGACCCACGCCGACGACTGCGCCGCAGTGCTCGACCACCTCGGGGTCGATCGGGTGGTCGCGGTGGGGCACTCGATGGGTGCCTTCGTCTGCCTCGTGCTCGCCGACCGGCACGGCGCACGGGTGAGCTCCCTGGTCCTCATCGACGGGGGTATGCCGTTGCTCCCGCCAGCGGGGATCGCCCCGGAGGAGTTGGCGGACGCGGTGTTGACGCCGGTATCGCAGCGGCTGGAAAGGACCTTCCCCAGCCGGACGGCATACCGCGACTACTGGTTGGCGCACCCGGCGATCGGGCCCTGGTGGAGCGAGCTGACGGCGGCCTACGTCGACTACGACCTGGTGGGCGTTGAGCCGGAGCTGCGCTCGGCGACCCGGGTGGAGGCGCTGGAGGAGGACACCCGCGAGCTGGTCGACGGCGAGTCGGTGTCGGGTGCCCTGCAGCGGCTGACGCATCCCACGTCCTGGCTGCTGGCCCCCCGGGGGCTGATGGACGAGGTGCCGCCGCTCTACCCGCCCGCGGCGCGGGAGCACTGGAGGGCCCAGCACCCGCAGGTCGAGGTCGGGGAGATCGAGGACGTCAACCACTACACGGCGGTGATGGCCCCGGACGGTGCCGCGCAGCTCGAGCCGTGGATCCGCCGCGCGCTCGCGGACCGGTGAGCGGACGGCATACCCGACGGACCATTGTGCGCGCGACCTGGACCTGCGCATGGCGTGGCGGAGCGCATATCGGTCGGCCCCGTCCGTTGTGCGCGCGACCTGGACCTGCGCAGGGCGCGGCGGAGCGCATATCGGTCGGTGGCAGCTGAGCGTTCTGGACGACTAGGACTCGGCGGACAGGCTGCGGTCCCGCTGCTGCAGAGCCAGCTCGCCGTAGGGGTACTCACCCGCGCCGGGGTCGCTGGCACTGTCCAGCCGGTTGACCTCCGCTTCGTCCAGGTGCAGGCCGGCCGCCGCAAGGTTGCCGCTCAGCTGCTCCAGCGTGCGGGCCCCGAGGATGACGGAGGTGACCGCGGGTCGGTCCACCAGCCAAGCCAACGCCACCTGCGCCATCGGCACGCCACGCGCCTCGGCGACCTCGCGGAGCGCGTCCACGACGTCCCAGGTGCGCTGGGAGGATGAGCGGCGGTCGTAGGCCTCCATGCCCCGCTCGGGGTCCTCCCCGAGACGGGTGGCGCCGGTGGGGCGTTGCTCCTGGGAGTACTTGCCGGTCAGCCAGCCTCCGGCCAGGGGCGACCAGGGCAACAGCCCGAGGCCGGCGTCCAGACAGGACGGCACGACCTCCCACTCCAGTTCTCGAGTGAGCAGGTTGTACTGCGGTTGCAGGGTGACCGGAGCCTGCAGTCGGCGCTCGCGGGACGTGGCCATGACCTTCTGGACCTGCCAGCCGGTGTAGTTGGACAACCCGACGTAGCGGACCTTGCCGGCACGGACGAACCCGTCCAAGGTGTCCAAGGTCTCCGCCAGCGGGGTCACCGGGTCCCAGGAGTGCACTTGGTACAGGTCGATGCGCTCGACCCCGAGGCGGCGCAGGGAGTCCTCCAGAGCTCGCTCCAGATGCCGCCGGGACAGGCCCACGTCGTTGACGTCCTCGCCCATCGGGAAGCGACCTTTGGTAGCCAGCACCACCCGGTCACGCACGTCCGGCGAGGCCTGGGCCAGCCATCGCCCGATGATCTCCTCCGAGATGCCGCTCGTGTAGACGTCGGCGGTGTCGACCAGATTGCCGCCGGCCTCGACGAAGGCGTCCAGCTGCGCGTGCGATCCCGCTTCGTCGGTCTCGCTGCCGAAGGTCATGGTGCCGAGGGTGAGGGTGGAGACGGCGCATCCGCTGCGTCCAAGCGTCCGATAGTCCATGCCAGCATCCTGACCTGCCGAGCACCGGTCGCGCCACCCGGGGGGAGCGCAACCCGGCAGTGCTGCAGCGCGGCTAGACTCCTGTCCCCGTGGCACTCACCATCGGCATCGTCGGCCTGCCCAACGTCGGCAAGTCCACCTTGTTCAACGCACTGACCAAGAACACCGTGCTCGCGGCGAACTACCCGTTCGCGACGATCGAGCCCAATATCGGCGTCGTGCCGATGGCTGATCCACGGCTGGACCGGCTGGCGCAGATCTTCGACAGCGCCAAGATCCTGCCCGCCACGGTGTCGTTCGTCGACATCGCCGGCATCGTGCGCGGGGCCTCGGAGGGGGAGGGCCTGGGCAACAAGTTCCTGGCCACGATCCGCGAGGCCGACGCGATCTGCCAGGTCGTGCGCGCCTTCCGCGACGACGACGTGGTGCACGTCGAGGGCAAGGTCTCCCCGTCCGGCGACATCGAGACGATCAACACCGAGCTGATCCTGGCCGACCTGCAGACCCTGGAGAACGCCATACCCAGGCTGGAGAAGGAAGTGAAGGGCAAGAAGACCGACAAGGCGGTCCTGGACACGGCGGTCGCAGCGCAAGGCGTGTTGGAGCAGGGGACCACGTTGTATGCGGGGGGCGCGGCGGCCGGGGTCGAGGCCGAGCACGCCAGGACGCTGGGGCTGCTGACCACCAAGCCGTTCCTCTATGTGTTCAATTTGGACGAGGACGGGCTGACCGACACCGGGCTGCATGACGAGCTCGCTGCGCTCGTCGCACCCGCCGAGGCGATCTACCTCAACGCCAAGCTGGAGTCCGACCTCGCCGAGCTGGAGGCCGAGGAGGCGGCCGAGCTGCTGGAGTCGGTCGGCGTCACTGAGGCAGGGCTGGAGCAGCTGGCCCGGATCGGCTTCGACACCCTCGGGCTGCAGACGTACCTGACCGCGGGGCCCAAGGAGTCCCGGGCCTGGACGATCCGCAAGGGCTTCACCGCGCCCCAGGCCGCCGGGGTCATCCACACCGACTTCCAGCGGGGCTTCATCAAGGCCGAGATCGTCTCCTTCGGCGACCTCGACGCTGCGGGGTCGATGAACGACGCGAAGGCCGCCGGAAAGGTCCGCATCGAGGGCAAGGACTACGTGATGAGCGACGGGGACGTCGTGGAGTTCCGCTTCAACGTGTGAATCAGCGCGTTTGTGCAGGTCAGAGAGGGTGTAGGCCCTCTGAGTCCGCACAGAGTCCGCAAGAACTTCAGTCCGGGGTGCTCGATAGACCCAACATTCTTCGGCCAACGGGTGTGGACGGTGGCGTACAGCCTGACCCGTGCCGGGATCACGTTGGCCTCGGCCAGGCACGCCCACGTCCGGCCGGCGACGATCCGGTCCCAGCTGTTCAACATCCCCCCCAGATCGCCAACCGGGCCCGCCGGCTGCGGCTGTACCTGGCCCACGAACTGGCTCTGGCAACATGGCCTCAGGTCACCCGTCTACGAACCCCCGCGAATGCAGGGCCGTCCAGGCTGAGCTGAAGCGTGAGGTCGTGGAGTCCCTCAGGCTCTGTGGTGACGGGACAGGCCGTCGGCAAGTTCGTGTTGTTCCGGGTGCACGAGCGATGCGGACATGATCGACTCGGCAGCCTTACGGGTGCGGTCCTCGGCGGTCGGCCAGAGGTGGGCGTAAGTGTTGAGGGTCGTCGTCGCCTTCGCGTGTCCGAGGGAGCGCTGGACGGTGACGACGTCGCAGCCGGCGGCGATGAGGCCAGAGGCGTAGAAGTGCCGAAGATCGTGAAGCTTGATGCCTGACAGGTCGGCGTCCCGGAGGGTCTTGCGCCACCAATAGCCGACCGTGTTCTGGTGTGGCGGACCGTCACCCACCCCCGCGAAAAGCCACTGCTCCTTGCCCGCGGTGCCGAAGGTGGCTACGTGCTCCGCCAGAAGGGTGACCAGGCTGTCGGCGAGGTGGACGAGGCGTTCGGAGCCATACTTTGGCGCGCGAACGTCGATCGCGGCGCCGTTGACGCGCTGTACCTGGCGGCTGACATTGAGCGACTTGCGGAGGAAGTCGACATCGCCGAGTCGCACGCCTGCAGCCTCGCCAAGGCGCAGGCCAGCGAAAGCGCATAGGCCGATGAATGGCCGGAACCGCTGGTCGGCCACTGCAACCAACTGCCCGACCTCCTCTGGGGTGGGAATCGACATCGCGGCGTCGGCGCGACGACCACGTGGGAGGCGTACGCCGTCGGTCGGGTCAGAGCCGATCACCTTGTCCTTCACGGCTGCGCGGAAAACCGATCTGACGTTGACGTATCGGGTCTTGATCGTGCCCGGGGCGAGCCCGGCGGCATTCATGCTCTTGATCCACGACTCGACATCGGAGCGGCGGATCTGCTTCATCGACGTGCCGGTGAACGGCACCGATTTTGCAGCCAGCGACATCGCAAGGACTGTGCCGGGCGCCCAGACCTGACGAGCCGACCACTCACCAAAGAACGCCGCGAAGGTGATCCGGCCAGCCTTGGGGTCGGCATAGGTGCCGGCGACCACTGCGGCCGTCACCTCGTCGAGCCAGTGCTGCGCGTCGATCTTCCGAGCGAAGTGTCGGGAGTGCTCGTTGCCTGTCACGTCTCGGTAGCGCGCACGCCATCGGCCGTTTGACCGCTTGGCGATGTTCCCGGACATATCGGGTCCTTTCCCCGGCTGGGTCCATCGTCGCAGAGCCGTGAAGCTGCCGACCCCCTCAGCGGCTCGAGTCCGGATCATTGGTCTGCGTCTCCAGCCATCGCGCGACTTCGGTGCGCCAGTAGCGGACACATCGACCGACGCGGAAGCTGGGAGGTCCGCTGCCGAGGTGTCGCCAGTAGCGCAAGGTGGCCTCAGGGACCCGCACGATGGCTGCAACCTCCTTGATGGTCAGCAAGTCGTCATCAGCATGCGGGAGATCAGACAAGATCGATCGGTGCGGGACGGCGCTCATGGTGTTTCTCCTTACGTCAGTGTTGCCGCCATCGTGGGTGCATGTCGTTCCCCTTCTCGTCCCTAGCGAGCTCTTGGGCATTAGGGAACGTGGGTAAGTGTGCAGGTCAGCGCACGTTCCCTAAGATGTTCGGACTGCTGCCGTCTCTGGTAACCAGAAGCGGTGCGGCGCGCTTTCCCGAAGGCGTCAAGCGGACCTTGAACCCCCTACGCACCCCATGGGCGGCGACGTTGACTGCTCCGCCATGGCCAGGGTCAGTCAGAGCTGCGGGGACGCCTCGGGGACGCCAGGGGTCAGATAGGACAGCTCTGAGAGAGCCAGGGGTGGCAGTACTGGCCTGTCATCCGCACGTATGGTGGCGTCCTCGGCGCGATTCATACGCGCGGCACCCGCTTTAGGAGTCCGGTCCGGGTCTTGCGGTGGATCGCTGCTGTCACGTTATCGCAGGTCAGAGGGGTCTTTAGCCATAGCATTGCGGTCAGTTGCGGTTGATTTGTGGGCTGCGGGGACGGCTCGGGGACGCGCAGACGGAGCACCGTGGACGAGTCCTCGGGCTCGGGGACGGGCGCGACCTAGTGGTCATAGGTCATCGGCTCGGGTGGGGTCTGGCATACGGGGTTGAGGCCTTGTTGCAGACGTCAGTGATTGCGCACGCGTGCGACGAGGCGCTCTGTCAGCGCCCGGACGCCGAGCATGCCGGCCCCTCTACGCAGCAGGAGAACCGTGAGGAGTGGCTCCGTCGACGGTGGCGGTTCGGTTCCCCTCATCGGGACACGCGAGGACGAGCCGGTCGGGCGCGGGCAATCCGCGACGTAGTGCGGGTCGGCGGGTCTGCACTGAAGGCACAAGCGGCCGTAGTCAGGGACCTCGATCGAGACCAGTGGGCGTTGCCGCTGGGGTGGTGAGCGGCGGAGGGCCTGGCAATGGTGTCGGCGCTCATCGTTGCGGTCGGTGCTGCGGACCGTGACGGTCCGAGTAGTGCTGCTGGTGCTGTGGAGGTGCGGTTTGCCGAACGGACGGTTGGTCCTGAGGGGTCGTCGTGCCCCATGGTCGGCCGATGGTGGCCCGGACCGTGACCCGGGCCTGACGGGTCCGCTCCAAGTGGCCGGTGAGCTTCTCGTTGACGGGTCGCAGGTCTGCCTTCTCAACGCTGACCCAGGCCCCTTTGCGCTGGGCGGCCAGGAGCGCTGTCTCGGCCCCGGTAATCAGCGCCTGCTCATCCCGGCGGGTGGCGACGCTCAAGGCGCGGGGTGGGTCGAAGAGTCGCCCGGCTTCCACGTGTGCATCCGGCATCCCCTGGCAGGTCGGGGCCAGATGGTGGCTCGTAAGAGTGCCCTGCCGCAGTGCGGAGGCGACCACGGTCAGGTCTGGGACTCGTTATCCGGTGTACTGCTGGGCGTACCGCAGCACCCCGCTGGTTCCCAAGAGAGCATCGTCCTAGCCTGCACGCTCGCCGTCGAACCCGAAGCCGCAGCACGCCTGGACCTGGCACCAGAGGCCAAACTGTTCGCACTCGAACGGATCCGGCTCGCCGGCAGCGAGCCGTTGGCCCACGACTGCGTCTGGCTCCCCGGCGAAATCGACACGCCCCTGCTGCACACCGACTTCAGCCGCACCGCCCTCTACGACGAACTCGAACGGCACCAGATCCCCCGCCCCGACGGAGGCCGCGAACGCATCACCGCCACGAACCTCTCCCCAGGCCAGGCCGAGCACCTGAACGTGACCCCCGGGGCCGCGGCCCTCGTCATCGAACGCACCGGCCTCTGGCACGGACAACCCATCGAATGCCGACGCACCACCGTCCGCGCCGACCGCTTCACCCTGCTCATGTCCTGGACCAGCAAGGGATACGACATCCAAGGACAGACCGATCGATCCACATCCACCACGATGCCCTACGAGGCTCTCGCCGGCACGCCGGACGCCAACAAAACTATGGCCACCCAGCCGAGTGCGCAGTGACCGCGGGCGCC
>NZ_JBPCKQ010000091.1:0-30053 GCF_051004135.1 Ornithinimicrobium sp. | reverse complement strand
CCGCGAACATCTCATCCGGAAACAGCCGGTAGCACTCCCGGTGCAACAACCCGTAGATCGACTCCGGCGCCACCCGCGGCTCGCAGTACCCGACCGTGGAGCGGAACAAGTCCGCCTGCCTGGGCGTGACCCCCAACGTCATGACTCAACCCGCGGTCCACATGCCAGCGCCATAGGCACATTCTCCCGGGGCAGCTCAACCCGCCACCGGACCGCCACGCGGCAAAAAACACCAGCCACCTAGCGGTGTGACTGGTGAGTACGCTACCGACATGGAGCGAGCGTTCCGTGGGGCGTCTTCGCGGCCGTCATCTCCATACCCGACAGTCGCTTCTCCGACGTCGAGCGCCCCAGCTTCCCTAGCTCCACGTGGCATGCACTGACCACCAGCGAAGTGTCCCGTCCTGCGTTTCGGGAGGGGTGCTACGCCTTGGCCATGTCGGCTGGCTGAGCGCCCGGGCCTTCCCCACGTTCACCCCACGAGAAACGCCCTGATCAACGTTTCCGCTGGTCAGGGCGTTGAAACTGGGCTCCCCCGACTGGACTCGAACCAGTAACCTGCCGGTTAACAGCCGGCTGCTCTGCCAATTGAGCTACAGGGGACCGTCTGCGCGGTCGCGCAGCGAGGCCGACTGTATCAAAATCGGCCGACCCGGACGAACCAGATCGAGCCCTGCGCGTGGTGTACCCGCCCTACCTTGGGGGCAGGCCGACCTGCTCGCGCAGCTCCCGCCGGCTCCGCTCGATCTCCCGCTCCAGCTCGCGGTCGTCGCCGCGCACCCCGCGGCCGCGCAGCACCTGGTCGACCAGCTCACGGGTGCCCAGAACCGAGCGGATGCTGACCCGTGCGGTGCGCCGAGGACCCAGGTCGATCTCCCGCACGAGTACCACGCTGGCCGAGACCCGGTCGCGGAAGACCTGCGGGATGGTGCCCGGTCCGGTGCGCTGCCGCAGCTGCCACTGCAGCCCCCGGGTGCCACCCACCCAGCTCAGACTCAACGTCGAGCTGTCCGGATCCCAGGCTCCGGTGTCGACCTCGTGCCAGGGGCGATCCACCGCCACCTCGCCGTCCTCGGTCAGGGTGAGCACCCGGTAGGTCGTGAGCGCGACCCACGCCCCGGTCAGGTCGTCCTGGGCGGCAGCCAGCACGTGCTCGCCTCGCCGGGTCGGCACGGACAACCCGTCGGGCAAGCGTGCGCGTGCCCGCGCGGGCTCGTCGCGTCTGCGTCGGCGCCCCAGCACGATCAGTCCATCCTCGCTCGGAGCCGGGCCCGCTCCCGGTGCAGCCCGGTCAGCTCCTCACTGAGCCGGCGGGTCTCCGGATCCTGCGGGGCCGAGCGCTGCAGTGCGCTCATCGCCTCGTCGATGCGCCGGCCCAGCGAGGAGTCCATCACCCGGTAGACCAGCGAGTCGACATACCGGTTCGGCGGCTCGCCGCTCTCGGGGTCCATCCGCACCGGCAGGGGGGCGACCGCGAGCTCGGGCACCATGGGTGCCACGACCGGCGGGGCCTGGGAGGCCACCGCCGCCGTCCAGGCCTGGGCGCTCAAGGTCACCGCCGTGCTGACTCCGCCGGCCGCGCGCATCCCGTGCCACACGGCGCGGTGCGCGGGCGCCCGGAAGCCCTCGACAGGCAGGGCGTCCACCTCCTCGGCGATCAGCGAGCCGGGATACTGCACCACCACCTGCAGGAGCTGCCGCTCGGCGGCGATGACCGGGTCACGCAGGTCCGGTGGTGGGACGCGCGGAGCCTCTTCGGTATGCGGTGTGCCGCCGGTCGTGTCTTCGCCGGATGCCGGACCGGAGCGTGCCCCGTCGTTCGCCGCACGCCCCGGGCCGCTACCTCCACTCGGCCGCCGACCGGCCCGGCCGACCTCCTGACCGAAGGCGGTGACATCCATGCCGAGCCACCCGGCGACACTGCGGACGTACTCCGGGCGCAGCGACCGGTCCCGGATCGTTGCGACGATCGGCGCGACCGCCCGCATCGCCTGCACCCGCTCCTCGGGCCGGTCCAGGTCGTAGGCGTCCAGGGTCGTGCGCACCGCGAACTCGAACATCGGCTGCGCCCCGTCGACGAGCTCCCGCACCGCCTCGGCGCCGGAGGCGGACAGCAGCTCGTTGGGGTCCTGTCCCGCGGGCGCCACCGCGACGAAGGACTGTGCCGCCCACTGCTGGTCCTGCTCGAAGGCCCGCATCGCGGCCTTCTGCCCGGCGGCGTCGCCGTCGAAGGTGAACACGACCCGGGCGGGGGTGGTGCCGGGCTCGTCCCGCAGGATCCGGCGCAGCACCTTGATGTGTTCGACCCCGAAGGACGTGCCGCAGGTGGCGACCGCGGTCTCGACGCCGGCCAGGTGGCAGGCCATCACGTCGGTGTAGCCCTCCACGACGACCGCCTTGCGCTGCTGGGCCATCGGCTTCTTGGCCAGGTCCAGGCCGTAGAGCACCTGAGTCTTCTTGTAGATCGGGGTCTCGGCGGTGTTGAGGTACTTCGCGGCGATCCGGTCGTCGTCGTGGATCCGCCGCGCGCCGAAGCCGATGGTGTCGCCGGTGATGTCCCGGATCGGCCAGACCACCCGGCCGCGGAACCGGTCGTAGAGCCCCCGGCCACCCCGGCCGACCAGCCCGCCGGTGACCAGCTCGTCGTCGGTGAAGCCCTTGCCCCGCAGGTGCTCGGCCAGCCCCGTGCCCGACCCCGGTGCGTAGCCGACCATGAAGTGCGCCGCCGGCGCCGCCGTGAAGCCCTTGGCCCGCAAGAAGTCCCGTCCGGCCCGCGCCTCCCCGGCGTTGATGAGCACCTCGTGGTAGAACTCCGCGGCCACCCGGTGCGCCTCGACCAGCCGGGCGCGTCGTCCCAGGCCGACCCGCTCGCCGTCGTCGCGCCGGCCCCCCCGCCCGGACGACTCCTCATACCGCAGCTCCATCCCGAGCCGCCCGGCCAGCCGTTCGACGGACTCGCTGAAGCTCAGGTGGTCCACGGCCATGACGAAGGCGATGACGTCACCGCCCTCGCCGCAGCCGAAGCAGTGGTAGGCCCCGACGGCGGGGCGCACGGTGAACGACGGGGTCTTATCGTCGTGGAAGGGGCACAGTCCCTTGAGCGATCCCGTGCCGGCGTTGCGCAAGGTGACGTGGTCGCGCACGACGTCCTCGATCGAGGCACGGTCCTTGACCGCCTGCACGTCCTCGGACTTGATCAGCCCGGCCACGGCGCCACCCCCTCAGGCCAGGAACGCACGGACGTCCTCCGCGAAACGCTCGGGGTGCTCCAGGTGTGGGGAGTGCCCGCAGTCCTCGTAGAGGATCTCGGTCTGCCGTCCGGTCGCCGCCAGCACCGCGCGCAGCTGGGCGATCATCGGCTGCGGCGGGCACTCCTGGGCTCCCGGCCATCCTGGCACCACGCCGAGGCTGCCCAGGAAGGCCAGGTCGAAGACCGAGGTGTTGGCGACGATCTGGTCCTCCGCCCCGCGGACCCACAGGACAGGCGGTGCGTCGTCGCCGAGGTCCGCGAAGCCGGACAGGTCGCAGTACTTCGGCGAGATGGCGTTGTTCATGCCGCTCTGTCCGGGAGCGACGTGCGGCCAGTGCGGTGAGGTGGTCGTGTCTCCGGGGTAGACGTCGTCGCCGACGCTGGTGGCCAGCATGCCGTCCAGGTAGCGTTGCTCCGCCTCCTCGGTGAGGCTGAACTCCGGCTTGACGTAGAACCCGCGCAGCGTGGCCAGCGGGCTCGTGGCGCCGTCGCCGCCGCGGTCGCCGTCTGCGAGAGCCGCGCAGAACTCCGGGTTGGCGGTGCCGCCGCCGGAGCCGGCGAAGTCGTCGGTGTCCGGCCGGCCCTCCTCGCCGGTCGTGCCGCCGAAGCCGTAGGGCGACATGGGCGCCTCCAGCACCAGCCGCCGCACCCACTGCGGGTGGTCGAGCGCGAACTGCAGGAGCACTCCCCCACCGACCGACCAGCCGAGCAGGTCGACGGGCGCGTCGGCGCCGAGCGCCTCCAGGAACGCCGCCAGGTCGTCGGACAGGTCACGCAGTCCCCGCGTCGCGTCGATCGGCAGACGCTGCGAGTCGCCGTAACCCCGGAAGTCCGGCGCCAACAGGTGGTGCGTATCCGAGCGCCGGTCCATCAGGTCCTCGAAGAACACCGAGGACGACACGTTGCCGTGCACGAGCACCAGCGTCGGAGCATCCGGGTCACCGGCCTCCCGGTATGCCGTGTCCAGCCGCGAGGTCTGGACCCGCTGGAGGGTGCGCGCGTGCGTCATACCCCGATCCTGTCACTCGCCGACGCGCCATGGTGCCGGTAGCCCACACGGCTGATGCTCACCCCAGCCCCCACACCTGCGAAGCAAGGCAGACCAGGGTGACGGCGAGTCACGGCATACCTGTGGTGGAGTGGGGTGTGGCCCCCTCCTCCAGCCCCGCGACCGAGCTCGAGGTCGGTGGGCGCACCGTGCGGGTCAGCAACCCCGACCGGGTCTACTTCCCGCAGGCCGGGCACACCAAGCTCGACCTGGCGCGCTACTACCTCGCGGTCGGCGAGGGCATCGTCAACGCCCTGCGGGAGCGACCGTGCATGCTGCACCGCTTCCCCGAGGGCATCGAGGGCGAGAAGGTGCACCAGAAGCGGCTGCCCCGTGGTGCGCCGGACTGGGTGGAGACGGTGCGCATCCACTTCCCGCGGTGGAACCGCACGGCCGACGAACTGTGCGTCACCGAGCTGGCCAGTGTGATCTGGGCGGTGCAGATGTCGACGGTGGAGTTCCACCCGTGGAACAGCCGCCGCGCCGATGTCGAGCGGCCCGACGAGTGGCGGATCGACCTGGACCCCGGTGACGAGTGCGACTTCGCGACCGTGCGGCGGGTGGCCGGGGTGGCCCGGGAGGTGCTCCACGAGCTCGGCGTGACGGCATACCCCAAGACGACGGGCAGCAAGGGCATCCACATCTACGTGCGGATCGAGCCCGAGCACGGGTTCAGCGACGTGCGCCGGGCTGCGCTGGCCTTCGCCCGCGAGGTGGAGCGGCGTGCCCCCGACGAGGCGACGACCACGTGGTGGCGCAAGGACCGCGACCCCGGCGCCGTGTTCGTCGACTACAACCAGAACGCGCGCGACCACACCATCGCCTGCGCCTACTCGGTGCGCGGCACCCCGGACGCCCGGGTCTCCGCCCCGCTGCGCTGGGACGAGGTCGCCGACTGCGACCCGCGCGACTTCACCCTGGCCACCATGCCGGCGCGGTATGCCGAGACCGGTGACCTGCATGCCGACATCGACGACCACCCCTACGACATCACGCCGCTGCTGGAGTGGGCCCAGCGCGACGAGGCGCAGGGTGCCGAGCCGGTGCCCGACCCGGAGGAGTAGCCCGTCCCTAGCAAGCCGCGACCGAACCGCGCTGGGGGTGTTGCCTTGTGTGCTCAGTCTGCCTCGACCGTGGAGTGCCCGGCGCCGTGCGGGAAGACCCGGACCGGGCCGACGACGGACAGGCCCACCATCTCGCCGACCTCGGGCGGCTGCAGACCGATGACCCGCGCCCGCAGCGCCCGGTCCGTCTCTGCCACGGTCCCACCGGGACCGACCTGCAGCTCAAGCTGCACGAGTGCGTCGTGACCGAAGTAGGACACCGAGGTCACCATGGCCTTGACCGGTGCGTCGCCGTGCGGGGAGAGTAGGATCTGCTCCGGGCGCACCATGACGTCGACCGGCCCGTGCGGGACGAAACCGGCGACCGACAGCGGGCCCAGCGCGCACTCCACGTGCCCGGCGGCGGCCTCACCGGGCACGATCACGGCGTCACCCAGGAAGGCGGCCACGTGCGGGTCGACCGGCGCGCCGTAGATCTCCCGGGGTGCCGCCACCTGGCGGAAGTGCCCGTCGCGCAGCACCGCTACCTCGTCGGCGAAGGACAGCGCCTCCCCCTGGTCGTGCGTGACCAGGATCGCCGTGGCCCCGGCGGCGCGCAGTGCCCGAGCGGTGGCCTCCCGGGTGGCCTCGCGCAACGCGGTGTCGAGCGAGGAGAACGGCTCGTCCAGCAGCACCAGCTCGGGCTTGGGCGCCAGGGCCCGCGCCAGGGCCACCCGCTGCTGCTGGCCTCCGGAGAGCTGGTCGGGCCGGCGGCCGGCGACGGACGGGGGCAGGTCCACCAGATCGAGCAGCTCCAGCACCTGGTCGCGCTGTCGACGTTGTCGCCGCGGCAGGCCGAAGGCGATGTTGCCGGCCACGTCCAGGTGCGGGAACAGCCCGCCGTCCTGACGCACGTAGCCGATCCCCCTGCGCTCCGGGGCCACCCACTCCCCGGGCCCCACCACGGTGCGGCCCCCGATAGCCACGGTGCCCACCCGCGGCCGCAGGAAGCCGGCGACCACCCGCAGCAGCGTGGTCTTGCCGCTGCCGGAGCCACCCAGCACCGCGGTCGTCGTGCCCTCGGCGACCGACAGGTCGACCCCGTCCAGGACACCCAACGAGCCGTAGCCGGCCACGATGGAGCGGATCTCGACGGCGCTCATCGCCGACCCACGATCTGCCGGCGCAGCAGCAGCGTCAGCGGTGCCGACAGGGCGATCATGACGGCGGCGTAGGGCGCGGCGGCTGCATACTCGAGCTGGCCGGTGGCACCCCAGAACGCCAGGGCGAGGGTGTCGGTGCCGGTGGGCGCCAGCAGCAGCGTCGCGGTCAGCTCGGTCGACACCGCCAGGGCCACCAGCACGAAGCCGGTGAGGAACGAGGGCATGGTCAACGGTAGAACGACCCGGACCAGCGTGGCGGGCCCCCCCAGTCCCAGCGAGCGCGAGGCCTCGCCCAGCTCCGGCGGTGACGCGGCCAGCCCGGCCCGCAACGACACCATCGCGCGGGGCAGGAAGAGGATGACGTAGGCCAGGACCAACAACCCCACCGTCTGGTATGCCGGGCGCAGCAGGTTGACGGACAGGGTCACCAGGGCCAGTCCGACGACCACCCCGGGCACCGAGCTGGCCAGGAATGTCGACCGCTCCAGCAGCGTGGCGACGACGGTGCGGCGGCGGTTGAGCAGCCAGGCTCCGGGCAGGGCGATGACGACGGCCGCCAACCCGCCGCCGATCGCCAGGCCGACCGTCGTGCCGGTGACCCGCAGCAGGTCGCCGATGACGACGGCGGCTCCGTCGCTGGCGGTGCCGGCGACGAGCCAGCGGACCACCATGCCGACGGGTACGGCCAGCGAGAGCAGCACCAGGAGTCCGAGACCCACCAGGGTCGGCACGCGCCAAGGTCCCAGCGGCACCGGCTCGGGCCGACGGTGTGCACCCGGGCCGAGTCGGGACACCCGGGCGTGACCGCGCAGGGCTACCTCGCCGATGAGCACCAGCAGGCACAGCCCGACCAGGACCAGCGCGAGCAGGCTGCCGGGGGCGTCGCTGAAGCCCACGGCATACTGCTGCACGATCGCCGTGGTGAACGTCTGGTAGCGCATCATCTCCAGCACGCCGTACTCCGCGAGCAGGTGCAGCGCCACCAGCAGCGCACCACCGCTGATGGCCGGGCGCAACCGGGGCAGCACGGTGCGCAGAACGGCCGCCGTCGGCGAGGAGCCCAGCGACCGGGCCGCCTCCTCGTCGCCGGCATCCAGGCCGCGCAGCATGGCGCAGACGGGCAGGAACACAAACGGGAAGTAGGCCAGCGTGGTCACCAGCACGGCGCCGAGGAGTCCGGTCATCGAGGGACGCAGCGAGATCCAGGCGTAGGAGCTGACGAACGCCGGCACCGCGAGCGGAGCCAGCAGCAGCAGCCGCCAGACGCCGGCGCCGGGCAGCGCGGTGCGCTCCACGACCCACGCGGCGGCCGTGCCGAGGACCACCGTGAGGGGGACGGTCAGCAGCAGCAGCGCGCCGGTGTGGCCCAGCAGCTCACCGATCCGCGGGCGGAGCAGGAAGTCGGTGGCGCCGGCCCACCCGGTCGAGGCCGCCTGGACGGCGACGACGGTGAGCGGCAGGACGGTCAGTGCGGCGACCAGCGTGGCCGCCAGGCTCACGCCGTCCGGTCTAGAGGAGGCCGACATCGGTCATCATCGCGATGACGTCGTCGGAGTTGAGCGCGAACGGGTCGACGGGGGGCGCGTCCAGACTGTCCAGCGGCGGCAGGGCGGGGTCCGAGTCGACCCCGGTGGCCACGGCATACTCCATCGACTCGCTGTCGGTGAGCACCTGCTGGCCCTCCGGGCTGACGACGTAGTCCAGGAACTGCTGGCCCTCGGCCGCCATGTCGGCGCCCTTGAGCACCCCGCCCCCGGACAGGCTGACGAAGGCCCCCGGGTCCTGCTCCCCGAAGTAGTGCAGCTTGGTGTTGTTGCTGCCCTCCTGGTCGCCGGCCTGGTCGCGGTACCAGTAGTAGTGGTACATGATCCCGACCGGGACCTCTCCGGCGTTGACCGCCTTCATGGTGGCGATGTTGTTCTGGTAGACGACCGCGTTGTCCTTGAGGTTCTGCAGCCAGTCGCGGGTGGCCGCCTCGCCCTCCTCCTCCAGCATCCCGGCGACGATGGCCTGGAAGTCCGCGCCACCCGGCGCGCCACCCCACCGGTCGTCCCACTTCGAGTCGGCCAGGTCCATCATCGAGGCGGGCAGCTCGTCCTGCGAGACCAGGTCGGTGTTGTAGACCAGCACGGTTGAGCGGGCGGCGATCGGCACCCAGTCCTGCGAGGACGGGACCAGTCCCTCGGGCAGCTGCTCACGGGTGGCCGGGTCGACCTCGGCCAGCATCTCCGCGCGCTGGACCAGCGTCATCGCGGGACTGTTCTCGGTGAGGAAGACGTCGGCGGGCGAGGACTCCCCCTCCTCGACGATCTGGTGGCCCATCGAGGAGTCCTGGCCGGAGCGGATCTGGGTCTCGATCCCGGTGGCCTCGGTGAAGGCGTCGGCCCAGGCCTGCGTCACCTTCTCGTGCTGCGCAGAGTAGATCTGCAGGGCGCCGGCCTCCGGCTCGTAGTCCTCCTCCCCCGAGCACGCGGTCAGGGTGAGGACGGCCCCGGCGAGCAGGACGGTCAGGGGGCGGCGGAAGTTCGGCACGGACACGGGGTCCCTCTCAGTGGTCACGGTATGTCGTGTGGTCGGCCGCGCCGTTGCGGTGGGTGGGGTGCTCGGCTGCCGGCAGCAGGGACTGCAGCCGCTGCACGTGGGGGTGCGCGAGGCGCCACAGGAGGCACCCGGCGGCCAGGGCGGCCACCGTGGCCCCGAGCGAGGTCGGCACAAGGGCGATGATCTGGAACTGGATGAGGTAGATGTAGAGCGAAGCGGAGGCCAGAATGCTGACCACGGGCACGCTCCAGGCGGGCACCCGCACGTTGGGGACCAGGGCCAGGGCGGTGATCCCGGCAAGGATGGCCAGGTTGCGGATCGGGTCGTCCGGGAAGAACGTGATGCCGCCGACCGCCGCCACGGCCAAGGTGAGCCGCTGCCGGCCTCGCGTGCGGGCGTAGGCAAGCGCCGCGCCGATAGCGAAGAGCCAGAAGACGGTCGGCAGGATCCCTCGCAGCACGCCCTCCCACGTGGCCAGGACCGCAAACCGGGGGATCAGCGCGAGCACCGCCACGCCGAACGCCACCGCCCACGGGTCCCGGTGCCACCACCGGGCCACCGGAGGCACCGAGAGCACGGCGGTCAGCACCAGCAGACTGGCGACCAGGGCGTCGATGAACCACAGCTCGTTGTGCTGGCCGTAGGCCACGTCGCCGGTCGCCCAGTTGGCCATCACGACGTTGGCCCAGCCGTAGCGGTCGTGGGTCACCATGCCGACTAGTGCGATGACCATCGTCGGGACCGCTATGCCGATCAGCATCCGCCCGGTCGCCCGCCAGCGCAGCCCTGCCGACGGCGTGGACAGCCCGAACCGCGCGGCATTGAAGCCGCCGACGGTGAGCAGGGTGTGCGCACCGCCGAGGATCCGGAACAGGTCGGCGTGCGAGCCGCAGATGGCGATGACGGCGACCGCACGCAACAGGACGCTCATCTCGACGGTGCGCCGGCCGTCACCGGGGGTCTCGTCGGCGCTGGGCCGCCGGGCGTCCACTATCAGCCGTCGCAGCGGCTGGTGGTGCCAGTCGCCGGGCAGCGGACCCAGCAGCTCCTCCAGCTGCACCGAGGCGCGCACATGGCTGAGCGAGTCGCCGCCCAGCTGCACGAACGACCGCTCCAGGTCCACGTCCTTGCGCCCGAGCACCGTCGCGAGTCGCCCCGCCACCCGCCTTGTCAGGACCGCCGACGGGTCGCTGTCGGCCCCTCCGTCGGGCCCAGCCACCGCGGCGCGGACCAGGGCGTCGCAGCGCTGCCGGTCGATCTTGCCCCCGGGCAGCCGGGGCAGCCTCAGCACGGCGGCCTCGACCACGGCCACGCCCAGCCCACAGCCCTCACCGGCGAGGAGGCGAGCCCGGTGGGTGAGCTCGGCGTCGTCGGGCCCCGCCGAGGGCTCCACGGCGACGCGCAGACCGGTGTCGTCACCGGTCACGCACGCGATGAGCCCCTCGGCCTCGAGCCGGTGCTCGAGCGCCCCCAGGTCGACGCGGACACCCATGACCTTGACGAACAAGCTGCGGCGCCCGGCGATGCGGATGATGCCCTGCTCGTCCACGCGGGCCAGGTCGCCGGTGCGCAGCTCGCGCAGCATCGGCCCGCAGGCCAGGTCGTCGGGGTGCAGCGCGTAGCCCATCATCACCCCGGGTCCGGTCACCACGAGCTCGCCCACGCCGGCCGCCGGATCGGCGCCGGGCACGGTGGTGTCCACGTGCACCTGGGTGCCGGGGACGGGAGCGCCCACCGCGTCCGGGTGGTCCAGGGCAAGCGAAGGGTCCAGCACCGCGATGCGGGCGGTGGCCTCGGTCTGGCCGTACATCACCGCCAAATCCCAGCCCTGCTCCCGGCCGAGCCGGGCGGTCCGCTCGACCCGCTCGGGCGCCAGCCGCCCGCCGGCCTGGGTGACCAGGCGAAGCGACGGGTGCGGGTGGTGCAGGACCTCTGTGGTCTCCAGGAGCTGCAGGGTGTGCGGCACCGCGGCCAGAGTGGTGACTCGCTTCCGATCGACGGTCTCCCAGAACGTGTCGTCGAGGACCGAGTGAGCGGACAGCGCGACGCTACCCCCGGCATACAGGTGGGCGTGCAGCACCGACAGCCCGTAGCAGTAGTGCAGCGGGAGGCTGGTGATCCCCCGGTCCTTTCCGGTGAGCGCGAGCGCACCGGCGATCGCGGCGGCGTTGCTGACGACGTTGTCGTGAGAGAGCCGGACGAGCTTGGGCGAGCCGGTGCTGCCGGAGGTGCTCAGCAGCAGCGCGAGGTCCGGGTGCAGCAGGTGCTGCGGCTTCGGCGCCAGCTCCTCGTAACCCGCGCCGTCCGGTGCCACGCGCAGGTCCGGGGGGTAGCGCTCCAGAATGCGGCGGGTGGGGGTCGCCGTGGCGTTGTCGTCGGCCGTGACCAGCGCGACGTGGCCAGCCTCGAGCACCGCCAGGTATGCCGCGACGCTACCGATCTCCGGCTGCAGTCGTGCGTGGACCAGGCAGCGGCCCGCCGCCGGGTCGGGCAGCTGGGCAACGAGAGCGTCCACCCGCGAGCGCAGCTCGGCGTGACTGCATACCTCGCCGTTGGTGGTCACGAGGGCAGCTGTGCCGTCGACCCCGCCGGGCGGAAGCAACGGCGAGCGCCGAAGCAGGTCCTGCCGCGTGATGCTCACCAACTTAGGCTAACCAAACCGGAGTTAGCATACAAACGCCGCATCAAATTCCTGGACCCCTAGCAGCGACGACGGAGGCGCTCATGGTCGACGTCTACCTCTGGTGGGCCGATCTGGCCGATGCTCACGTCGACCTCGTCGATCTGCTCGACGAAACCGAGCGGAACCGCCTCGCCGACCTCGACCTGCCTGCCGACCGCGCCCGCTTCCTGCTCGGCGCCGCCCTGCTGCGGACCGCCGTGGCACCCTCGGTCGGCACGGCACCGGCACAGGTGCGGATCGATCGGACCTGTGCCGAATGCGGTGGGCCCCATGGCCAGCCCGTCGTGACCGGCGGTCCGCACGTGTCGGTGTCGCACTCCGGCGTCCAGGTGGTCGTGGCCACGTGCGTCAAGGCGAAGGTGGGGGTGGACGTGCAGCGGGTCGCCGACATGGCGGGAGCCGACCCGGTGGGCTGGACCCGGCAGGAGTCGCGGTTCAAGGCCCACGGTGCGCGCCACGGTGGAGAGCCGAGCACCACCACCGACCTCGAGGCGCCTCGACCCGGCTACGCCGCAGCACTCACCGTCGCCGCGGTCGGCGCGCCCCACCTGCACACCACGGACCGAGTCCCTATCTGATGCCGGGGTGGATCATCGGTTCCGCCGCTGCTGGTGCAGGGTCCATGCCCGGGCATCGGACAGACTCGCCACCTGGTCGATCACCGCCCGGCGCTGACCCTCGAGGTCGCCGCGCGCCCGGGCGTCCTCCCGGGCCTGGCGGTGCACCAGATCCATCCGGTCGGGGTCATTCTGGTAGGCCTGCACCAGACCCGTCACCACGGCGTGCTGCTGCTCCATCGCCGCGCGGCGCTCGTCGCTCAGCATCACGAAGTGGGCGGCCGCTGCCTTGAGCACGCTGCTCTGCGCCCGCACGTCCTCGGGCACCACGAGCGTCGTGGCATACCGGGACAGCGGGCCCGGTGCGTGCCGCTCGCGGGTCGCGAGCTCGACCGCGCGCACGAGGTGTCCGACCAGGCGGCTGGTCATGTCCTTCAGCGCGGCCAGGGAAGCGCGGGAGCCGTCGTGCTCCTGCGGGATCCACCCGGAGGCCAGCAGTCGGTCCAGCTGCTCGGCCAGGGTGGATGCGCTGAGGTCGGGGGCATACCACTCGCGCGCCACCCGGACGACGGCCTCCTGCACGTCGGGGTCGCGCAGGGACCGCAGGTCGATCCGGCCGGAGGTGACGGCGTCCTCGATGTCGTGCACGCAGTAGGCCACGTCGTCGGACCAGTCCATGACGTCGGCCTCCAGGCAGCGCCGCCGCGGCTGGTCAGCGGGCGCGTCGGCCCGGACCCACGCGTAGACCTCCGCATCGTCGGCGTAGTAGCCGAACTTGCCACTGCCCGGCGGCGCCTCCTCCCGGGGCCAGGGGTACTTGAGCACGGCGTCGAGACTGGCCCGGGTCAGGTTGAGCCCGGCCGACGACCCGTCAGGGTGTAGCCGTTTGGCCTCCAGCCGGGTCAGCACCCGCAGTGTCTGCGCGTTGCCCTCGAAGCCGCCGACGTCGGCGGCCAGCGTGTCGAGCACCGACTCGCCGTGGTGACCGAACGGCGGGTGCCCCAGGTCGTGCGCAAGGCAGGCGGTGTCGACGACGTCGGGGTCACAGCCCAAGGTCGCACCGAACTCCCGGCCGATCTGCGCGACCTCCAGGGAGTGGGTCAGCCGGTTGCGCACGAAGTCGTCGGAGCCGGGCTGCACCACCTGGGTGGTCAACGCCAGTCGCCGCAACCCTGCCGAGTGCAGCACGCGGGCCCGGTCGCGGGCGAAGTCGGCGCGGTCGGCGCGCTGCTGGTCGCGATCCTCGGGCAGCCACCGCTGCAGGTCACGGGTCGTGTAGCCGCGAGCCGGGTGGTCGCGCTCGCTCACCTCGCGCGCCCCGAGGCGCTCAGGCGGAGCCGCCGGGTCGGCACGTCGGCATACCCACCCTGCGCCAGGCCGGCCCGGCACTCGAAGACGTTGCGTGCCGCGCGGTCCCCGGTGCGGACCCAGGACCAGCCCATCGCCGCGACATAGAGCGGCACGAACGGCATACCCAGGCACCACATCCACTGCCTGCTGTGCGCCGTCTCGTGCTGCAGCAGCTGCGGGCACCGGGCCTGCAGCTGATCCAGGTCGTGCTTGCTGATGACGACGTCGCCGACGGTGAACGCGTCGGCCACCGGGAACCCGAAGCGGTAATGGTCGGCGAGGTAGAGCGCCTCGGGTCCGCGCCGCACGCGCGCGCTTCCGGCCCGCGCGACCAGCAGGCCCAGCGGGGTCGACAGGTTGGCCCAGTTGGCCAGGTGCCGCAACCGGACCGTGGCAGTCGCCGTCATCGGAGTGCTCGAAGCGCGGGGCGGACCGTCCCGGTCATCGCGACGGGGCGTAACGCTGCTGTGCGCGGGCCCTGGCCTTGGCCGCCTCCTCCTGACGGTCCTTGGGCGGAGCCGTGGTCACCATGTGGTCGAGCAGGTCCTGGGTGGCGGCGCTGACCGCGGCAACCGCCCGGTCGTATGCGGCCTGGTTGGCCTGCGAGGGACGGCTGGCGCCGCCGACCTTGCGGACGTACTGCAGGGCAGCGGCCTGCACCTCGGCGGACGTGGCCGGTGGCTCGAAGTTGTGGAGCTGACGGATGTTGCGGCACATGCCGCTCAGCCTAGGCTCTTGCCGGTGACCTCCTCCGTGACCGTCAGCATCACCCGCCACGTCGATCCCGAGCAGGCGGACCGGATGGTGGCCTGGATCAACGCCGGCGCGTCCCTGGCCGAGCGGTTCGAGGGCTTCCTGGGCACAGGGTGGGTGCGTCCGTCGATGGACTCGCACCAGTGGCACATGCTCTACCGCTTCGACAGCGACGCCGCCCTGGACCGCTGGGAGGAGTCAGACCAGCGGCGCTGGTGGCTGCAGTCGGCCCAGGGCATCGCCGGGGCCGGCGTGGTCGAGCGGCGCACCGGCATCGAGGGGTGGTTCGACGACCCGGTCTCCACCGACGTCGCCGACCTGCGGCCGGGACCGCCCGCGCCGCCGCGGTGGAAGCAGGGCTCGGTGATCTGGATGGCGTTCTTCCCGCTCAGCCTGCTGGCGACGTGGCTGCTCTCGCTCGTGCTGCCCGATGACGTCGCGCTTCCGCTGCGGGTGCTGCTGAGCACCCTGATCCTGACGCCGATCATGACGTATGTGGCGCTGCCGACCCTGACCTCGTGGATGAGCTGGTGGCTGCAGGGCGAGCCGCCGCCCTGGCGCAAGGATCGCTGAGCCCGCACCGCGAGCGCCACCACCACCACGACCACCACCGCGAGCTATGCACCGGACGACGACGACGCGACACGCGATGAATGTGACGTAGGTGCCGCTGCGACGACCACAACGTCACATTCATCTCGAGGGCGTCCTCGGCTACATCTCGGCGCCGTCTTCAGCACCAGCATTGCGGCGGGATCTGGGCGCCGGGGTTTGTCCACAGGCCTCGTCACCCGCGGCCTCGATCTCGGCCACGATGGTCCGATGGCCCAGCGCGCCTTTCCCGAGATCCCCGGCCAGCGGGGGCTGGCCACGCGCGCTCAGCTGATCGAGGCAGGGTGGACGGTCTCCGGCATCCGACACGCCGTGCAGACCACCTGGCAACAACCGTTGCCACGCGTCTTTGCCTCGCATCGGGGCGAGCTGGACACCGACACCCTCGTCGTCGCGGCCGCGCTGTGGGCGGGTCCGACGGCCGTGCTGACGGCAGGCGCGGCTCTGCACGTCTTCGGCGGGCTGGACTCCCCACCGCGGGTGGCGACCTTCGTGGTGTCTGCATCATCGAGGTCGTCGGTCGCTCCACGCGCACAGCGGATGCGATCCGTCGTGCCAGCTGCTGTCGCTCATCGCCGCGGAGTGGTCACGGTGGTGTCACCGGCTCGTGCCCTGGTCGACTCCGCACGCTGGGACGGTCTTGAGACTGACGAGGTGCAGGCCCTGACGATCTCCTGCCTGCAGCGGAGCGTCACGAATCCGCCGTTGCTGAAGGTGGCGCTCGCTGCCGCGGGGCGCCGCGGTCAGGCCGGGACGGCCCGAGGGCTGGCTGCCTTCACGGCCGGTGCCTGGTCGCTGCCCGAAGCCACCCTGCACCGGCTGATGCGCGAGAGCCCTGGCCTTCCGTCATTCGTGCTCAACCACGCGCTACACACACCGGACGGCCGGCGGATCGGCATACCCGACGCCTATCTGCCATCCGTCGGAATCGCCGTCCAGGTGCACTCCCGAGCCCACCACAGCGGCATCGACGAGGTAGGCCACGACCTCTGGAGCCGTACCGTCGAGCACGACAACGCCTTCGCAGCGCACGGGGTGCTGGTGCTCGGCGTCACACCGCAGACGCTGACCCGAGCACCTGAGGGCTTCGTCCGCCAGCTGCTGGCGGCGCTCGAAGCTCGACGAGATCTGCCCACGCCCGCGGTGGTGCTGCGCTGCCCCGATGGATGTGACACAGCTGTCGCTGAGGCGTGCACTTCGTCGCATTCATCGTGAGGACGTGACGCTGGCGGGGCCCTGAGGAGCCGATCCGTCGGAGCTACCGGCACGGTGGTGTTGGGGGGTGTCATGACCTGGCGGCAAGGCCCTAGGGTCAGAGGCATGGCCGGTCCGCTCACCACCCCGCAGCAGCTGGCGGAGGCACTTGCCGGCGAAGATCCCGAGACCGTGCCAGTGGTTGTGGACGTACGCTGGCAGCTGGGCAGCGGCACCGAGGCCAACCGCGCCGAATACCTCGCCGGTCACGTCCCCGGCGCGACCTTCCTCGACCTGGAGACCGGCCTTGCCGGCACGCCGGACGCCGAGGGTGGGGGGCGGCATCCGATGCCGTCACTGACCGCGGCCACCGAGGCCTTCCGGGCGGCCGGTGTCTGCGAGGAACGCCCGGTCGTGCTCTACGACGACGCGTTGTCGCTCGCGGCTGCGCGCGCCTGGTGGCTGCTGGCCTACTACGGCAAGGACGACGTGCAAGTGCTCGACGGCGGGTATGCCGCGTGGCGTAGCGCTGGTCTGGAGGTGGCGACCGGGCCGTTGCAAGCCGATCGGGGCAACATCGTGCTGACCCCGGGGGCGCGGCGCCTGCTCGACGCCGATGCTGTGGATCACTACCTCGATCGACACCAGGTGGTCGATGCCCGCCCGGCCGAGCGCTTCCGCGGCGAGCGCGAGCCCGTGGACCCGGTCGCCGGCCACATTCCCGGGGCGCTGAGCCTGCCCACGCTGCGCACGGTCGATGAGCACGGCTGCTTCCTGCCCTCTGACGATCTGGAGCTGCTGCTCACCGCGGCCGGGGTCCAGCCGGACCGGCGCACCGCGGTCTACTGCGGCTCTGGTGTCCAGGCCTGCCACCTGGCTCTGGCGATCGAGATTGCGGAGCACGGCCACTTCGACCCGGCGGTCTACATCGGCTCCTGGAGCGACTGGGTCAGCGACTCCGACCGACCGGTCGCGACCGGCAGCTGACCGGCGCGGGGATGCTCACGGCGAGGCGACGGGCCCCCGCCAGAGGCTCTCCTCGCTGTGCGTGGGGTCGCCGTCGTAGTGCTCCATCGAGACGTCCACGATGCCGAAGGTGTCGGTGGACAGCCCGTCGGGCAGCACGAACTCCTGGTCGCCCTCCTCCAGCAGCCCGATGGTGACCATGCCGGACGCCTCGGAGTCCAGCAGCCACACCTCGAGATAACCGTCGCTCACGGAGGGCAGCTCCCCGGCATCGACCTGCAACACCCGTTGGCCGTCCCGCTCGAGGATCTGCGCGCTGCCCGGCGAGACCGAGTCGCTCAGCGCCTCCAGCTCCACCGAGGCCAGCACGGACTCCTCGGCGCTCTGAATCCCCCCGGCCACGATGGTGCCGAGCCAGGCCAGGACCGCGCCGGCCGCGGCCGCGCCGAGCAAGGTGAGGCCCGAGAACCGGGTCTTCGGGCCACTGCTGCGGCCCGGGTCGGTGTACGGCACAGTGACATCCTGCTGCGGGCCGCTGTGCTCCGGCTCTCGCTCAACAGGTGTCGACGCAGCCTGATCCTGTACGTCCTGCTGGACAGCCGACTCGATCGCAGCCCAGACGTGCGCCGGCGGACGCAATGGCATCGGCCCGCCACGGCGCATGGTCTGGGAGACCAGGGTTAGCGACTCCATCTCGGCGCGGCACAGGATGCACCGCTGCACATGGGCCTGCTCCTGCGCAGTGCCCTCGCCGAGCGCCACGAGGGCGAGGTCGTCGGCATCAACGTGCATCTTCACCCTCCAATCGGTCTCGTAGTCGGCGCAGGGTGCGCGCGATGTGGCTCGTCACCGTGCCCAGCGGCATCTCGAGCCGCTCGGCGATCTGCCGGTGCGTGAGGTCCTCGAAGAAGGCGAGGAGCATACTCTGCCGTTGTGGCTCCCCGATCCGCTCCAACTCCTCCCAGAGGGTGAGCAGAGCGTCGACCCGCTCCGGTGTCAAGGCATTCGGAGCGCGTTCCTGCGCCAGATTGCCGAGCAGCGCGGCAGGGTCGGAGGGGATCTGGGCCGAGCGGTGCCGGGCACCCAGATGGTCGGCGACGCGGTGCCGGGTGATGCCCACGAGCCAGGCACCCAGTGGCGCCCGGGCCGGGCGGTATGTCGTGCGCGAGCGCCAGGCGGAGACGAAGACCTGCTGCGTGACGTCCTCGGCGTCGCCGCGTCCCACTGCCTTCGTCGCCAGACCGTGCACCACCCCACCCCAGCGTTCGTAGATCTCGGCGAGCGCTCCCGGCCGGCCGGTGGCGAAGGCGTGTGGCAGCACATCGTCCCTGCCGACCTCGGCGTCGACCCCGCTGGCCCGCTCGCTCACGAGCACACCGTATCGACTCCCCCCTGGATCGCTCCACGGTCCGGTCCCCCTCACCCCTGCACCAGAGGTAGGGCCACCACCACGACGTTGTCGCGGTGGCTCGCGGCCTCCGGTCGCCAGGGGCCACCACAGGTGATCAGGGTCAGCCGGGCCGGACCGTCGCGGTCGAAGAGCTCGTCGAGCGGCAGGTCGTCCGCGGGCACGGTCCGGCGACCGACGACCTCGTAGGCCAGCACGGATCCGTCGGCCAGCTCGACCTCGACCCGCGACTCCAGCGGCACCTCGCGCAGCGCGGCCATGACCCCCAGGCCCTCGTCGGTGTCGACGTGCCCGGCCAGCACCACGGATCCCACTGCAGCGCCCGCTGCCGGTCCGTGCCGGTACCACCCCACCCGGGAGCCGTCGTCGGGGATCTGCATCAGGCCGGCAGGTCGTCGCGCGATCTCGGGCACACGACGCGACGCTCCGGTCCGGCTCGGCGCGGGCTCCGTGCCAGCAGCATCCCGGCCGGGCGGACTGCCCTCCTGCCCGCCACCACTACCCGCAGGACCGGCCGTGGAGGCTGCCTCCACGCGGACCGGGTCGATGGTTCCCACGTCGGACCCACCCCCCGGCGTGAGGGCGCCGGCCCCACCGGCTAGCGGAGGCACACCGGCTCAGGCGGCCTCGCGGGACAGGTCACATCGGCGCTGACCATCCCGGCGTCGAGGTTGAGCACCTGCTCGTTGGGGTTGGTCATGCCCTCGATGCCCGGAGTCCCACCGGCGCGCACGTCCACGGCCGGAGCGGCCGCGGTGTGCCGCACCGTCAGCCGGGCCTGCCCGGCGTCGAGCGTCGAAGTGTCGTTGACGAAGGCGTTGGGAGCAGGTTTGCCGTCCGCGTCCAGGTTGGCGGGTCAGTGTCAGGTTGGCACCGCCGGGGACCTCCAGGCCCTCGCCCGAGATGGCCGGGTCCTCGGCCGCCGGGTCGGCGCCCGCGGCGTAGACCTCGATGTCGTAGCTTCCGGCAGCCAGCTCCAGGGGGTCGGTGAGGGTGCCGGGCTCGAATCCGGGCAGGGTATCCTCGCCGTTGACATAGACGTCGACGCTCAATCCGGGCACGGCGTGCAGCACCGAGACCGACGAAGTGTCGTCTTGAGCGAGTGCAGGGGTGGCGGTGGCGACGAGGGCAAGGCTCGCGGCCGCACCCCAAGCGGTGGAACGCATCTGATCTCCTGTGATCCGGGGCGCTCCGGCGAGCGTCCTGCCCCTACTTCCGGGACGGCACCGGATCCGGATGCAGTCGGCGCCGACTTCTTTTGCGGCCCCGCGTCCGGGAGGAGGTCAGCCGCCGCTGACCGACTCCTCGGCCTGGGCGACCCGGGCGCGTTGCGCGCCGTCCAGATCACGCGATTGCAGCCACCGGTCGGGCAGCGCAACGACCCGGGCGGAGCCGGCCCGGCCACGCTGGCCCTCGGCCGGCTCGCCGGGCCAGGGCTGGTCCAGGTCGAGATCGGCGATCAGGTCGTCGAGCGCGGCCATGGAGTCGATCAGCGCCAGCCGGTGCCGCAGATCACCGCCGACGGCGAAGCCCTTGAGATACCAGGAGAGGTGCTTGCGGATCTCCCGGCAGCCGCGGCCCTCGTCCTGATGGAAGTCCACGAGGTATGCCGCGTGTCGCCGCAGCGTCTCGCTCACCTCCCCCAATCCGGGTTCGACCCTCCGGTCCGAGCCCGCGAACGCGGCGGCCAGGTCGGTGAACAGCCACGGCCGGCCCAGGCAGCCCCGGCCGACGACGACTCCGTCGCACCCGGTATGCGCCACCATCCGCACCGCGTCCTCCGCCGACCAGATGTCGCCGTTGCCGAGCACAGGCACACTGCGCACTGCTCGCTTCAGAGCGGCGATCCGCGACCAGTCGGCCTGCCCGGAGTAGGCCTGCGCCGCGGTGCGGGCGTGCAGCGCCACCGCCGCGGCGCCCTCGCCCTCGGCGATGCGGCCGGCCTCAAGGTAGGTGATGTGGTCGCTGTCGATGCCGACCCGCATCTTGACCGTCACCGGCACGGCATACGGACCGGCCTCGCGCACCGCGGCCGAGACGATGCCGCGGAACAGCTCGGTCTTCCAGGGCAGCGCCGCTCCCCCTCCCTTGCGGGTGACCTTGGGCACCGGGCAGCCGAAGTTGAGGTCGATGTGGTCGGCACGGTCCTCGGTGACCAGCATCCGCACCGCGGCGCCGACGGTGGCCGGGTCGACGCCGTAGAGCTGGATGGAGCGGGGCGTCTCGTCGGGGTCATGCTCGATCAGCCGCATGGACACCGGGGTGCGCTCGACCAGGGCGCGGGAGGTGATCATCTCGCTGACGTAGAGCGAGCTCGCCCCCGTGGCGCCGTCGGTGTGCGTCGGGCCGAGACCCGCCGTGCCGTACTGCCGGCAGAGTCGACGGAAGCCCCGGTTGGTGATGCCGGCCATCGGCGCCAGGACGACCGGGGAGTCGATGACGTGCCGGCCGATCCGCAGCGGAGGCAGCACGGGAGCGGGTGCAGTAGCGACAGTCATGACTACGCAATTGTCCCAGACCGTCTGCTGGGCCACGCGTTGACATACGTGGGGCAGGCCACGGGCCCTGAACGTGTGGCCACACTCGAGATCCGTGACGTCCCCGACGGCCTCCGGGCGATTCTGGAGAAGCGCGCGGCAGACGCCGGCCAGAGTCTGTCAAAGTGCGCCCTGGAGCTCTTGCGGACCAGCACCGAGTACCCGACGTACCGCGAGCTCAACGAGCACATCCGGAAGGACGCTCCGGTCGAGACCACGACCCGTGCTGCTGACCTCATCCGAGCAGACCGCGACTCGCGCTGACCGCGCTCTCCAGAGTTCCCGCGCCGAGCGACAACACGCGCACCGCCGTCACGGCGCGGGGTGGTGCATCCGCTGCCGCTCGATGGTCAGTGGTCTACGGGCGGGTCAGGCCGAGTGGCCCAGGAGCTGGTCGAACGGTGTGAAGCTGCCGGCCGCCTCGTCCGCCTCAGCCCGGGCCAACGCATCGGTGTGCCGGCGCGCCGAGTCGGGAGTGGAAGGGCCGGATGCGTCGCGGCCGCTGGACGGTGTGTCGTGACGGCTCAGTAGTGCCACGAGCTCGTCGGCAGCACGGGCGATGCGCTGGGACAGGCCATCGACCACGCCGTCGCCCTTTCCCCCGAAGTCGGAGGTCGCCGCGAAGACCCCGGTCGGCACGACCACGGCCTGCAGGTAGGTGAACATCGGCCGCAGCGCGTGGTCGAGCACCAGCGAGTGCCGCTCGGTCCCCGCCGTGGCCCCGATCAGCACCGGGGTCCCGCGCAGCACCCCTGGGTCAAGCGCATCGAAGAACGACTTGAACAACCCCGAGTAGGACGCCGTGAACACCGGGGTCACGGCGAGCACCGCGTCCGCCGCGGCGATGGCCGCACCGGCCTGCGTTAGGCGAGCGGACGACATACCAGCAGTGAGCATTGCCGACATGATGTCGGTGCCGAGCTCACGCAGCTCCAGCACGGTCACCTCGGGCTCCTGGTCCTTCACGCGCAGCCGGTCACCCACCGCATCGGTGAGGCGGTCGGCGAGCAGTCGCGTGACGGAGGGCTGGCTCAGCCCGGCGGTGACGACGACGAGCCGGGTCATGGCCTGGCCTCGGCGCTGCGCGACCGCGGGCCGACGTGTGCGTTGGCGTGCTCGTCACCGGCCTGCAGCAGCGAGGCGTGGGTGGGCGGGTCGGACGGGACGTGAGCCGGGCGCCTGGCCTCGAACTCCCGGCGCAGCACCGGCACCACCTGCGTGCCCAGGATCTCCATCTGTTCCAACACCGTGTCCAGCGGCAGGCCGGCATGGTCGATCAGGAACAGCTGGCGCTGGTAGTCACCGACGGCGTCGGCGAAGGTCAGGGTGCGCTCGATGACCTGCTGCGGGCTGCCCACGGTCAGTGGGGTCTCCCGGGTGAACTCCTCCAGCGAGGGCCCGTGCCCGTAGACGGGCGCGACGTCGAAGTAGGGCCGGAACTCGGCGACGGCGTCCTGGCTGTTCGGGCGGATGAAGACCTGACCACCCAGCCCGACGATCGCCTGGTCGGCCCGACCGTGCCCGTAGTGCTCGAACCGGCGACGGTAGAGCCCGACCATCCGCGCAGTGTGCTCGATGTTCCAGAAGATGTGGTTGTGGAAGAAGCCGTCGCCGTAGTAGGCAGCCTGCTCGGCGATCTCGGGGGTGCGGATCGAGCCGTGCCAGACGAACGGGGGTATGTCGTCCAGCGGCCTTGGGACGGAGGTGAAGCCCTGCAGCGGGGTGCGGAACCGGCCCTGCCAGTCCACCACGTCCTCGCGCCAGAGCCGGCGCAGCAGGGCGTAGTTCTCGACCGCGAGAGCCACCCCGTTGCGGATGTCCTGGCCGAACCAGGGGTAGACGGGGCCCGTGTTGCCGCGGCCCATCATCAGGTCGACCCGGCCACCGGACAGGTGCTGCAGCAGGGCGTACTCCTCGGCGAGGCGCACCGGGTCGTTGGTGGTGATCAGCGTGGTCGAGGTGGACAGCACCAGCCGCTCGGTCTGCGCGGCGATGTGCGCCAGCAGGGTAGTCGGCGAAGAGATCGCGAACGGCGGGTTGTGGTGCTCGCCGACCGCGAACACGTCGAGCCCGACCTGCTCGGCCTGCTTGGCGATCGCCACCTCGGCGGCGACCTTGTCGGCATACGAGGGGGTCGTGCCGGTGGTGGGGTCGGGCGTCATGTCGCCGACCGTGAAGACTCCGAACTGCATGAGACCACCTTCCGCTGCCTGCGGTGACTGTCGCGGGACGGTTGCCAGCGACACCATGCGTAAGCGGAATGAACTTCTACTTATTCCGTCAACCGGACCCCAGGCGCATGACGTCCTCGCTAGCGTCTCGTCGTTCATGTCCATGATGAACGGCTCACCGGTCTTGACGTACTCCGGGTCGGCTCCGGCTGCCAGATCGCGGTCGTGCACCAGTCGCCAACCCTCAAGGGGCTCGAGCACGACGCCATGGCCCAGCGGGATGGTCGTGGACTCCGGCGCTGCCGCCTCAGGGTCGGTCTTGCTCGGTTGCCCGGTGGACGCGTCCCCATCCGGGTCCGTGCTCGGCGCCGGCTCTGCATCACTGGTCTGCACCGGACCACTGGTGGCCGTGGGCGGGACAGCGGGGTCCAGCGGCGGGGCTGAGGTGAGCGGGCCCAGCGTCTGAGAGGCCACGAATGCCGCCGCGGCCGCGGACGCTGCCAGACCTGCACCGACCGCCCACCCGGTGCGTCGCCGCCTGCGCTGACCCTGCGCCCAGGCGTAGGCCGTGTAGTCCTTGGTCAGCTGCACGTCGGCCGCGCTCCGCAGCTCGGCGGAGACGTCGCGGCGGTCCCGCTCGCTCATCGTCCCTCTCCTTCCGCGCCGGTCCGATCGTGGGCTGCAGCCGATGACCCATCCGCCCGGGCGCCCCAGTCGGCGGTCTCGGCCTCGCTCAGATCCTCGAAGTAGCGCAGCACCGTGCGTTGCCGCGGGGGCACCTGCGCCAGTGCGGCGCATACGTCCTCGTAGTCCACCCAGGTGTCGGTGAGCACCAGCCCCGCCACCTCCGGCGGGTCTTCGCGGACCACCTCCAGACGCCGCTTGCGCCAGCGCGAGATGTTCTGGGTGTAGAGGATCCGCCGCGCACCTTGTGCCAGTGCTTGGACAACGTGATCAGCGACTCCTGCAACAGGTCCTGCGCCTGGTCGACATCGCCGCACATCAGCACCGCGATCCGCAGCAGATGCTGCTGCCGGGCCCGCACGTAGTCGGCGAAGTCCGGGTCGACGTCTCTCATCCGCCCGTCCTTCCTGCTCGACCGATCCTGCCCTGACACATGGTGAACGCCACAGCGCCCGTCAAAGGTTGGACACGCCCGGCACTACCGTTCGCAGCGTGTCTGCCCTCACCCTGACCCTGGCGGGGCTCGCGACCGGGTGGGGGCTGATCATCGCCATCGGTGCGCAGAACGCCTTCGTGCTGCGCCAGGGTCTGCTGCGCGAGCACGTCGGCCTCGTGGTGACCTTCTGCGTCGTCTCCGACATCCTGCTGATCGGGATGGCGGTGGCCGGGGTCGGGGTGGCGCTGGACGCCTGGCCGGCGTTGCTGCCTCTGGCCCGGTGGGCCGGTGGTCTGTTCGTGATCGGCTACGGCCTGACCTGCGCGTGGCGGGCCCGGCATCCCAGGGCGTTGCGCGCGGAGGGCGAAGGCGCGGGGTCGGCGCGGCGAGCCGTCCTCACCGTCGCCGCCCTGACCTGGCTCAACCCGCACCTCTACCTCGACATCCTGATGCTGGGCACCATCGCCAACAGCCACGGCGACCCGGGCCGGTGGTGGTTCTTCGTGGGCCTGCTGCTGGCCAGCACCACGTGGTTCCTCGCTCTCGGGTACGGCGCGCGCGGGCTGCGTCGCTTCTTCGCCCGGCCCCGGTCGTGGCAGCTGCTCGACGCCGCCATCGCGGTGGTGATGATCACGCTCGGCCTGTCCCTGCTCCTGGCCGCCTGACCCCTGGGGCAGGATCGCCCGCAGCGGAGTTCCGGCAGGAATGCCCCGGGTCTCCCCCGGCTTGTCGAGGGGGCACGCCGTCCCCGACTGAGGAGCACCAGATGAGCGACGAGCCGACCATGCACGCGATGGCCTACGGCGAATACGGCGGGACCGAGGTGGTGCAGCCGGCAACACTGCCCCGCCCCAAGGTCGCTCCCGGCGAGGTCCTGGTGCGGGTGCGCTCGGCCTCGGTCAACCCGGTGGACTGGAAGCTGATGAGCGGCGGGCTGGATGCGCTCATGGACGTCGTGTTCCCGGTCGTCCCCGGCTGGGACGTCGCCGGCGTCGTCGAGGAGGTCGGCATCGACACCCCGGAGTTCGCGGTCGGCGACGAGGTGATGGCCTACGCCCGCAAGGACTACGTCCACGGCGGCACCTTCGCAGAGCTGGTCAGCGTGCCGGCGCGCGCGCTGGCGCGCAAGCCGGCGGAGCTCGACTGGCACCAGGCGGGCTCCCTCCCCCTGGCCGGGCTGACGGCATACCGCGTCCTGCGGCGACTCGGTCTCAGTCACGGCGAGACCGTGCTGGTGCACGGGGCTGCCGGCGGCGTGGGGTCGCTCGGCGTGCAGATCGCGCGCTCCATGGGTGCCCGGGTGATCGGGACCGCGTCGGCGGGCAACCACGACCGACTGCGCGGGTATGGCGTGGAGCCGGTGGAGTACGGCGACGGACTGACCGAGCGGATCCGCGACCTCGCCCCGGACGGTGTCGACGCCGCCGCGGACTTCGTCGGCGGGGTCAGCGAGGTCAGCTCCGCGGTGCTGCGTGATCCTGCGCGGCAGGCCTCGGTGGCCGACCCGGCGGCACTGGAGGCCGGTGGCCAGTGGATCTGGGTGCGCCCGGACGGCGCCGCCCTTGAGGAGCTCGCCGGCCTGGTGCGGCGGGGCGAGCTGGCAGTCCCGGTGGCCGAGGTGTTTCCCCTGGACCATCTGGCCGACGCCTTCGACCGGAGCGCTACCGGTCACGTGGCCGGCAAGATCGCCATCGAGGTGTCCCAGGACTAGGGCGGACCAGGCACCCTCGGCAGCCGCAGCGACTGGGCTCCTGTCCCTACTCGAGCGCGAGGAACCCGGTCCAGGCGCTCTCCGGGTTGATCGCGAGGATGAAACCCTCCGACGAACTGCCGTCGGGTCCGCTCCAGACCCATCCCCGGAACGCGTCGGCAGGATTCGTGATCTCCTCGGGCGGCCCGCTGGTGAGCAGCTCGACCATGGTGGCGTAGGGCTGGGTGGGAGACTCCGGGAGGCCGAACGTCTCCTCGGGGCTGGTGATCCCCAGCGACAGCGCGGTCTGGTCCTGGGTGGCGAGCTCTGGATGAGCAGGTCGCTGTCACACGCCAGAGCCGCGTCGAGCAGCCGCTGCGCCTTGGCCTCGACGGTGAAGGGAGCATCTCCGATCACGACCGCGTTGTCAGTCGCCTCGTCGGCGGAGCAAAGGCCTGCATCCTGCTCCGTCGCCGCCGCCGCCGGGCTGTCGGCCACCATGTCCTGAGGCACCGACCCCCGCACGATGAATCGCCCATCGACCATCTGCACGGTGGGGACCGAGCCCAGCAAGGCGGTCGCGAAGTCCTGTTGCGGCCAGGCGCTGTCCGGGCAGAATTCGTACTCCGCCCCACCCTGGATGCCGACGAGGAGCACCTCCTCACCTGTGTCGAGAAGCCACGTCACCAACTGCTCGCCGGAGCACGGAGCGTCAATCTGCATCGCCAGGTTGCCGCCGGTCCACCGCACGATGTCCGCCGGTGAGACATCGACCGTGGGAGGATCCTGTTCGGGAATCTGCGCTGCCGGTACCTCGTCCAGGATGCCGTAGACGTCCTCCTTGACCACGTCGCGCGTCCCGTCCTGCAGCGGCGAGAACTCCGGATCGGGCTCGAAGGCCATGCTCACCTCGGTCTCCCATGCAGGAGTGAAGGCCCACACGAGCACCAACGTGGCACCGTCCTGGGCGATCAGCGGCTCCTCGGAGAACAGCCGCTTCCAGTTCTCGGCGCCATTCCGCAGCGTCCCCTCGCATCCGGGACCCTTTTCCGGAGCCGCCCGCTCGACCCAGTCGCCCGACGTGGTCACGACGCCGTCAGTGGCATCGCCCGGAGCCCGCATGGCCAGCCCGCAGCCACGCACCGACCAGTTGCTGCCGTCGAAGCCCAACGTCACGGCGGTGCCGTCGTCGGGGCCGACGACGGTCCACGCCTGCGGCCTGGGTTCGGTGAGTGTCCACTCGCCGCCGGGCCGCTGTTCGGGCGTCGCCGGAGTCAGCTCCCGCGACGTCTGCTCCTCAAAGGGCGGACCGAGCACCAGGATGGCGTCCCCGAAGGAGGGGCCATCCGACAGGATGTCGGACGGGGCACTTCGATCGGCTTGGTCGTCGGTCTGCTCGGCCTCTGGTGACGTCGGCGCCTCGGTGGAGACCGGGGTGTTGGCCGGGGTGTTGGCCGGGTCCAACGGTGGCTGGGCGGTGTCCTGGCCCACCCCGCCGAGGAAGAGCGCGCCCACGGCCGCTGCGGCCACCACGAGACTGCCCATCGTGGTGACCCCGACCTGACGACGACGTCGCAGGGCCCGGCCACGAGCCCACGCCTGCGCGGCGAAGTCCTGGTCGACCGCGTCGGCGGATGCGCGCTCCAGCGCGCTGTGGATGTCCTTGCGAGTCATCACGCGTCATCTCCTTCGCCGGCCAAAGCCGGCGCCAGCTCAGGCAACAGCCGACGCAGATGTGCCAGCGCGCGACTGGCCTGACTCTTGACCGCGCCGGGACGGATCCCGAGCAGGTCGGCGATCTGCTCCTCGGACAGGTCCTCGTAGTAACGCAGCACCAGCACCGCGCGCTGCCGCGGCGGCAGCTGGTCCAACGCCACCCGCACCTGCGCCCGATCGACCCAGCTGGTGGGATCGTCACTGCTCGGCATGCGCACGAAGATGCTGTCCGGTGCACCCATGTCCATCGGCTGCTCTCTGCCGACCTTGCGCCAGCGCGACACGGCGTCCCGATACAGAATCCGCCGGATGTAGGCCTCCGGCGCGCCGTCGCTGACCTGCGCCCACCGGCTCGCCGTCTTGGCGTAGGCCTCCTGCAACAGATCCTGGGCCGTGTGGTGATCACCGCAGACCAGGTATGCGGCGCGCAGCAGGCGGTGCTGGCTGGCTCGGACGAACGCGACGAACTCCTGCTCCGCGCTGGTGCTCATCCCGCCCTCCTGACCACGTCCATGCAGTCCTAACGCATTTGATGCCCGCTCAGGTTGCCTCGGGCAGAGTGTTCGATCAGCTGGTCTCGGCCGGCGATGACATGCCTCGGGCGGTCAGCACCAGCGGGCCGTCCTCGGTGAGCGCCACCGTGTGCTCGCTGTGCGCACCGCGTGAACCGTCGGCACTGCGCAGGGTCCACCCGTCGGGGTCGGTTGAGATCTCGTCGGTGCCCTCCAGCAGCCACGGCTCGATCGCGATGACCAGACCAGGGCGGAGTTTCAGGCCGCGGCCCGCGCGCCCGTCGTTGGGCACGTGCGGCTCGCCGTGCATCGTCCGCCCGACCCCGTGCCCGCCGAACTGGAGGTTGACCCGGTAGCCCAGCCCACGGCATACCTGCCCAATGGCGGCGGACACGTCGCCCAGCTTGCCGCCGACCCGGCACGCGGCGACGCCGGCCCCCAACGCGCGCTCGGTGGCATCGATCAGCTCCAGGTCCTGCTCGCGGGCGGTGCCGACCACGAAGCTGAGGGCGGAGTCGGCCACCCAGCCGTCGACGGAGACCGCGAAGTCCAGCGTGAGCAGGTCACCGTCGCGCAGCCGGTAGCGGTGCGGCAGGCCGTGCAGCACGGCATCGTTGACCGAGGTGCAGATGACCTTGCCGAACGGGGACGCGCCGAAACTGGGGTGGTAGTCGACGTAGCAGCTGACCGCACCGCGCTGCGCGATCAGCTCGCGGGCCCGGGTGTCGATGTCGAGCAGGTCGGCGCCGACGCCCACCTCCTCGCGCAGGGTCGTGAGGGTCGAGGCCACGAACTCCCCGGCGGGCCGCATCGCCTCGATCTCGGCGGGGGTATGCAGCTCGATCAACCTCAGCAGCCGATCAGCCGCTGGGCCAGGTAGCCCTCGACCTGGTCCAGCCCGATCCGCTCCTGACCCATGGTGTCCCGCTCGCGCACCGTCACCGCGTGGTCGTCGAGCGTGTCGAAGTCGACCGTGAGGCAGTAGGGGGTGCCGATCTCGTCCTGCCGGCGGTAGCGCCGACCGATGGCGCCGGCGTCGTCGAAGTCGACCATCCAGTGCCGGCGCAGCGTCGCCGCGAGGTCGCGGGCCTTGGGGGTCAGGTCGGCGTTGCGCGACAGCGGCAGCACGGCGACCTTGGTCGGAGCCAGCCGCGGGTCCAGCCGCAGCACCACCCGCTTGTCGACCCCGCCCTTGGTGTTGGGGGCCTCGTCCTCGGTGTAGGCGTCGACCAGGAAGGTCATCAGCGACCGGGACAGCCCGGCGGCCGGCTCGATGACGTATGGGGTGTAGCGCTCACCGCTGGCCTGGTCGAAGTAGGACAGCTCGGTGCCGGAGTGCTCCGAGTGGGTCCTGAGGTCGAAGTCGGTGCGGTTGGCGATGCCCTCCAGCTCCCCCCACTGCGAGCCGGCGAAGTTGAAGCGGTACTCGATGTCGACGGTGCGGTCGGAGTAGTGCGACAGCTTGTCGGCCGGGTGCTCGTAGTGCCGCAGGTTGTCCGGGTCGATGCCCAGGTCGACGTACCAGCGGGTGCGCTCCTCGATCCAGTGCTGGTGCCACTCGGACGCCGTCGAGGGCTCGACGAAGAACTCCATCTCCATCTGCTCGAACTCGCGGGTGCGGAAGATGAAGTTGCCGGGGGTGATCTCGTTGCGGAACGCCTTGCCGGTCTGCGCGATGCCGAAGGGCGGCTTCTTGCGGGTGGCGGTCATCACGTTGGCGAAGTTGACGAAGATGCCCT
>NZ_JBPCKQ010000090.1:0-31471 GCF_051004135.1 Ornithinimicrobium sp. | reverse complement strand
TCGCGGCCGGCGTCAACTTCATAGACATCTACCAACGCAGCGGGGTCTATCCGATGGACCTGCCGTATGTCGTGGGCTCCGAGGCGGCCGGGACGGTGCGGGCCCTCGGGGACGGGGTCGAGGAGCTCTCGGTCGGCGACCGGGTGGCCTGGGCGATGGTGCCGGGCACCGGCGCCGCCGAGCAGGCCGTAGTCCCGGTCGCCAAGGCGGTGCGGGTGCCCGACGACGTAGAGCTCGAGGCGGCGGCGGCCGTGCTGCTGCAGGGGATGACCGCGCACTACCTGGTCCGCTCGACGTTCCGCGCACGGCGGGGCCAGACCGCCCTGGTGCACGCTGCCGCCGGTGGTGTCGGCCTGTTGTTGTGCCAGCTGCTGCATACCGCGGGGGTGCGCGTCATCGGCACCGTCTCGACGCAGGAGAAGGCAGCCCTGGCCCGTGAGGCCGGGGCCGCGGAGATCGTCCACTATCGAGACACCGACCTGGTCACCGAGGTGCGCCGGCTCACCGACAGCACCGGGGTCGACGTGGTCTACGACGGGGTCGGCAAGGACACCTTCGCGGCCGGGCTGGAGCTGCTGGCTCCGCGCGGCACGATGGTGCTCTTCGGTGCGGCCAGCGGACCGGTGCCACCGCTGGACCCCCAGGAGCTCAACGCCCGCGGCTCGATCTACCTGACCCGGCCCTCCCTGGCGCACTACCTGCTCGATCGCGGTGAGCTGGAGTGGCGGGCCGGCGAGATCCTGGGCGCCGTTGCCGACGGGAGCCTGCACGTGCGGATCGGTGGTCGCTACTCCCTCGCGGAGCTGGCCCGCGCGCACGAGGACCTAGGAGCCGGGCGCACCAAGGGCAAGTGTCTCGTCGTGCCGTGAGCTCCACCTCCTAGGCCCTCCTGCCGTCGCGCACGCCGTCCGTCAGGAGCCTGGCGCCTCGACTGGGGCAGGAGCTGCGTCGGCTCCTTGCGGGTGAGGTCACCTTGGGGCGGCGCAGAGGTGTCCCACACACGCCAGAGCACCCAACCCCACGCGGTGACCCGCAGCAGGATGGTCACGCTGTAGGCGTCGCCGGGCAGACCGCGGCCGGGGTCGGAGTCGAACCCGATGTGCAGCCAGACCGCCTCGAAGTGCACGATCTCGGCCGCGGCCCAGATCAGGTGGTCCCGCCAGGGCAGGGCCGACAGGGCGAGCAACGGCAGCAGCCACAGCCCGGTCTGGACCGACACCGACTGGGCGGTGAGCATGACGACCAAGGTCATCGGCGCGGCGACCGCGACGAGATCACCGGTGCCCCGGCCGGGCCGGGTCAGCAGCCACCCCAGCAGGGCGGCAAGCGCCCAGCCACCGAGGGCGATCCAGGTGGTCGCCGCCGCGATGAGACCTCTGCCCAGCAGCTGAGGCACCAGGGTGAGCGCACCGTAGCCGGCGCCCGAGTCGACCCACGCCCGGGGTGCCGCAAGCACGCCGTCGGGCACCACGAGCACGAACGGCAGGTAGACCACGACACCGGCCACAAGCGCCGCGACGACGGTGCGAGCCGCCTCCGGCAGTCGGTCCTGCCGCCGAGCGACCAGGGCGATCGCGACGAGGAAGACCAAGGGGTAGGGGCGCAGCAGGAAGGCCAGGCCGAGGAGCACGCCGGCGGTGGCCGGGTGGCGCCGCTCCCAGGCCAGCACGGCATACAGCACCAGCACGACGCCGAGCAGGTCGGTGGAGATCAGGGCGAGCACTGCAACGACCGGGCTGGCCGCCAGGTGCGCCGCCTGCCAGGGCCGGGTCGGGCGCAGGGCGACGACGGCGAGCACGCCAGCGGCGAGCAGCAGCACCGCGAGGACCGCCCAGATGCCGAAGACCCACTGCTGCGCGGCCACGTCACCACCCGACCGCGGGGAGACCAGCGCGATCACCCACATCGCGAGCCCGGACAGCAACGGCTGGTCGCTCGGGTCGTCGCCGAGGTAGGGCAGCGAGCGGTTGGCCAGGTCGCTGCTGACGTTGACCACGGTGATGTCGGAGTAGCAGGCTCGCCAGAACTGGTCGGGGGAGTACCACCCCTTGAGGACACAGTGCCCCTTCTGCACGACGCCCAGCGCGATCGCGGCGGCCCCGAGACAGGTGACGGCGGCAGTGACACCGGCCAGCCCGCGACCGCCGATGACGGCGTACCGGCCCACCGGCCCACCGAGCACGGCGCTCGCCTTGGCCACGACCGGATCCGTGCGGGAGGGCACGTCGTAGGCGTCACCGACACCACGGTTCCGTCGAGCGGGCCGGCGCTGCACGTCCTCCCGGGAGCCCTCGGACGGGGAGGTCACCGGGGCCTAGGGCGCGGGGGTGGTGGGCGAGCTGCCGCCGTTGCTGCCACCGCCACCGCCGTTCCCGGGGTTGGTGGTGGGCGAGCTGCCGCCATTGCTGCCACCGCCGTTCCCGGGGTTGGTGGTGGGCGAGCTGCCGCCGCCGCCACCGCCGCCGCCGGGGTTCGTGGTCGGGGACGGGGTGGGCTGCGTCGTGGTGGGTGCGGGTTCGGTCGTAGTGGGTGCGGGTTCGGTCGTGGTGGGCTCCGGCTGCGTGGTGGTCTCGGTGACGGTCTCCGTCTGGGTCTGCGTGGTGGTCGTCGGTGCGGGCTCCGAGGTGGTGGTCGTGGGCTCCTCGGTCGTCGGCTCAGGCTCCTCGAAGGTCTGGACGAGGTCGTCGTTGACGCCCACCCGCTCCGGGAACTCGATCACCTCCTCGCCCTCGAGGGCCAGCCGCATGAACTCACCCCAGATCTGTACGGGGAACGAGCCACCGGTGATCTGGTCGACGCCGGCAATGTCCTGCATCGGCTCGGTGCCGTCTCCCTGGAACATCAGCACGGCTGCGGACAGCTGAGGAGTGAACCCGTCGAACCACGCCGACAGGTTGCGTTCGCTGGTCCCGGACTTGCCGGCGGCCGGTCGGCCGAGGTCGCCGGCACCCTGGCCGGTGCCCTCCTCGACCACCCGGCTCATGGCGTCCGTGACGTCGGCGGTGATGTCCGGATCGAACACCTGCTCGGTCTCCGGCTCCGCGGTGTAGGAGTAGACACCGTTGAGGCTGTTGACCTCGACCACGATGTAGGGCTGCGCCAGCTCGCCCTCGGCGGCGACGGCCGCCCACGCATTGGTCATCTGGACCATGGTGGGGGAGGCCGTGCCCAGCACGTTGGACAGATCGGCGGACAACCCGGGGGTGTCCTCGGGCAGGCCGAGGGACACAGCGACGTCGCGGGTGTTCTCGGGGCCGATCTGCTGGTTGAGCTGCACGAAGACGGTGTTGACCGAGTTGGCCACGGCCGTGGCGAGGGTGATCTCACCGTACTGCTCGTCGTCGAAGTTGTTGACCTCGTAGGGCTCACTCTGGCCCTCGATGTCGAACTCCATCGGACTGGGTCCGGCGAAGGTCGCCTGGGTGCTCACGTCGCCCTGCAGCGCGGCGATGAGCGCGAAGACCTTGAACAGCGAGCCGGCCTGCAGCTCGGCGTCGGTGGTGATGTTGAGCTGCTCCTCTTGGTAGTCCGCGCCGCCGTACATCGCGGTGATCGCCCCGTCGCCCGGCTGCACCGCTACCAGCCCGACCTTGAGCTCGGCGGCGTCCGGCGTGTCCGGGCTCATCTGCGTCACGGCCTGCTCCGCGGCGTCCTGGTGCTGCTGCACGATCGTGGAGGTGATCCGCAGGCCTCCCCGGTCGATGTCCTCCTCGGCGATGTCGAGCTCTCGCACGAGCTCGTCGCGCACCGTCTGGGCGATGTAACCCTGGGTGCCCCGGGTGGCCGTGGAGGGCTGGGGCGGGTCGATCTCGGGGAAGGTCGCGGTCTCGGCCTCCCCCTCCGAGAGCCACCCCTGCTCCACCATGCCGTTGACGACGTAGTCGAACCGCTCTTGGGCGCGCTCCTGGTTGCCCTCCTCCGCGGCCGGGTCGTACAGCGCCGGTGCGTTGGTGACAGCGGCGAGGAAGGCGCCCTCGGCTACGCTCACCTCCCCGACGTCCTTGGCGAAGTATGCCTGCGAGGCCGTCTGGATGCCGTAGGCGCCGCGCCCGTAGTAGATGGTGTTGAGGTAGTTCTCCAGGATCTCGTCCTTGGACATCTCGCTGTCGATCTTGACGGCGATCAGCACCTCCTGGGCCTTCCGGCGGTAGGACTGCTCGGAGGTCGGGTAGTAGTTCTTGAAGTACTGCTGGGTGCTGGTCGATCCGCCCTGTGTGCTGTCCGAGGTCAGGTTGCGCCACGCGGCCCGGATGGTGCCGGTGACCGAGACCCCCTCGTTGTCGTAGAACGAGCGGTCCTCGGCCGAGAGCATCGCGTCGCGGACGTGCTCGGGCACCTCACCGAGCGGCACTGACTCCCGGTCGGTGCCTCCGGTGAAGCGCGCGAGCTCGGTCTGACCGTCCGCGTAGTACAGGATCGAGCTCTGCGACTCGGCGAACTCGTTGGGGCCGGGCACGTCGGTGTTGGCGTAGGCCACGGCCAGCCCGCCCATGCCCAGCAGCAGCCCGGCCAGGATCAGCCCGAGCAGGGCCAGCAGGATGCGTTGCCAGCGCGGCCGAGCGCGCCAACGGCCGCGTCGGGGGCGGCCGGTTCCCTTCGAGGAGTCGGGGGCGGGGGGCGAGTCGGGGCTCCGGCTCACGCGTCCTCCAAGGTTCGACAGGCTGAGGTCATGCCCGCATTGTGCCCTCCAGCCCTGGAGTTCTGGGCACAGCGCAGGTCGGCGGACCCACCTCAGGTGAGAGGTCACTGCCGCTGATGCTACCCAGTGATGCATCTATGCGATATATTCGGGTCGTTGTCAGTAGCGATTTGCCGAGAGGAGGCCCGATGAGTCGACGTACCGAGATGCTGGAGCTGGCCATCCTCGGCCTGCTGCAAGAGGCCCCGCTACACGGCTACGAGCTGCGCAAGCGAGTCCACCGGGTCCTGGGCACTGTTCGGGCCCTGTCCTACGGCACGCTCTACCCGCGCCTGCGCGAGATGGTCGTACGGGGGCACCTCGTGGAGGCAGAGCGACCCGCCACCGGGCGGCGCGCCCGGATCAGCTATGCGCTGACCGCGGCCGGACAGCAACGGTTCACCGAGCTGCTCTCCAGCGCGGGCCCCAGCGCCTGGGAGGACGACGCCTTTGCCGTGCACTTCGCGTTCTTCGGGCGCACCGACGCGAGCGTGCGGCTGCGCATCTTGGAGGGCCGGCGCGCCCGGCTGGAGGAACGGTTGGCGCGCATCCGCCACGGCGGTCCCGTGCTGGGCGGGATCACCAAGCACGACACGTACACGACCGAGCTGTACCGGCACGGGGTCGAGTCAGCCGAAGCAGATCTTCGCTGGATCACCCGCATGATCGAGGCCGAGAGATACACGCACGACCGTGCCGCCACCCCCCGCGGCGCTGAGGAGAAGGAGTAAGAGATGGGATCCGTGCGCGTCGCCGTCGCCGGCGTCGGCAACTGCGCCAGCTCGCTGGTGCAGGGAGTCGAGTACTACCGCAATGCCGACCCGGCAGCCCGGGTGCCCGGGCTCATGCACGTCGAGTTCGGCAGCTACCACGTGCGCGACGTGCAGTTCGTCGCGGCGTTCGATGTGGACGCCAAGAAGGTCGGTTTCGACCTGTCCGAGGCCATCGTCGCGAGCGAGAACAACACCATCACGATCGCCGACGTGCCCCCCACCGGGGTGACCGTGCAGCGAGGGCCGACACTGGACGGGATCGGGCGCTACTACCGCGAGACCATCGACGAGTCCGACGCCGACCCCGTCGACGTGGTGCAGGCGCTGCGCGACGCCGAGGTCGACGTGCTCGTGTCCTACCTGCCCGTGGGCTCGGAGGCAGCCGACAAGTTCTACGCCCAGTGCGCGATCGACGCGGGCGTGGCCTTCGTCAACGCGCTGCCGGTCTTCATCGCCTCCGACCCCGAGTGGGCGCAGAAGTTCGCCGAGGCCGGCGTGCCGATCATCGGCGACGACATCAAGAGCCAGGTGGGCGCCACCATCACGCACCGGGTGATGGCCAGGCTGTTCGAGGAGCGCGGCGTGGTGCTGGACCGCACCTACCAGCTCAATATCGGCGGCAACATGGACTTCAAGAACATGCTGGAGCGCGACCGTCTGGAGTCCAAGAAGACGTCCAAGACCCAGGCCGTGACCTCCAACATCGGGCATGACCTCGGCGCCCGCAACGTGCACATCGGGCCCTCGGACTACGTGCAGTGGCTGGATGACCGCAAGTGGGCCTACGTCCGCCTCGAGGGCCGCGCCTTCGGTGACGTCCCGCTCAACATGGAGTACAAGCTCGAGGTCTGGGACTCCCCCAACTCCGCGGGGATCATCATCGACGCGGTGCGCGCCGCCAAGATCGCCAAGGACCGCGGCATCGGAGGGCCGATCTTGTCCGCGTCGTCCTACCTGATGAAGTCACCGCCGCAGCAGCTCCCCGACGACCAGGGCCGAGCCGCTGTGGAGGCGTACATCCGCGGCGAGGACTGAGCGCCGCTCACTGGACCAACAGTGGTATGCCGTCCGCTGCAGGGGAGCTGACGGCATACCTCTGCGGTGCCGCAGCCCTGCTTCAGCCGCGCCCGTGGGCGGCGCGGCTGCGCCGGGTCAGGGAGTCGACGGTGACCGCGAGCAGCAGCACCGCGCCGGTGATCACGGACCGCACCGAGGAGTCGAGGCTCAGCGGCTCAGCCCCGGGTCGATGGACTGGATCACCAGCACGCCGAGCAGAGCTGCCCAGGCCGACCCGCGACCGCGAACAGGCTCGTGCCGCCGATGACCGCGGCCGCGATCGCATTCAGGTTGGTGGGCTCGCCTCCCGAGCTCTGGTTGGCCGCGGCCAGGCGCGCGGCGAGGAACAACCCGCCGACGGCGGCCAGCGTCGAGCAGGCGGCGAAGACGGACAGGTAGACCCGCTTGACATTGATGCCGGCGCGGCGGGCGGCCTCCACGTTGCCACCGATGGCCATCACCGCGCGACCCCACCGGGTCCGGCGCAGCGCCAGGGTGCCACCGCGCAGCAGCACCACCGTCGAGGAGACGGGTGTCAGCCCGGCCCCGCGTGCGCCGCCGATTGTCGGCCATCCGCCCGGCGACGTAGCCGACCGCCGCGAGCACAATCCCGGCGTAGGCCAGCCAGGGCGGCACGAACCAGGCCAGACCGAACCTCACCAGGCCGGACGCGAACGGGATGTTGATCGAGCCCCGATTGCGGTTCCGGAGGCGATCGCGGCCAGCACCGCCAGCCACAGCGGCCACGACTGCTGCACGAACCCCACGGCCAGGACCGAGGCGGCCACCCCGGCCACCGAGCCGAGGGACAGGTCGATCTCACCCAGCAGCAGCACCAGGATCACCCCGAGGGCGATCGTGCCCAAGCCGGCCGACTGTAGCGTCAGGTTGACCAGGTTGCGGCTGGACAGCAACGCCGGGTTCATCAGCTGGAAGACGGTCCAGATGACGACCAGCCCGATGATGACCGGCAGCGAGCCCAGATCTCCTCCTTGGGCGCGCTCCACGAACGCCGAGACGGCGCCCCCGTAGGCCCTCACCCGAGTTCGAGGGTGTCATGAGGCGTCCTCCTCGGGAGTTCGCCGGCTGGCGCGGGCCGAAACGGGATTGTTGGTCGCGCCGGTGATGGCGGCGATGACCTCCTGGCTTGTGGTCTGGCTGACGGGTGAAGACGCCGTTGTTGCGGCCGAGCCGCAGCACCACGACCCGTCGGCCACGGCCATCACGTCGGCCATGCTGTGACTGATCATCAGGACTGCCAGCCCGCCACGGTCTGCCGCTGGCCACCGGACAGGCTGGCCACGGGGATGCGCACCGAGGGGATGCGGGCGGACAGCTCTTGCAGCAGCTGCCAGGCCCGGCGCTCCATCTCGATCTCGTCGATCTGCCCGGATCGCAGGATCTCCCGACCAAGGAACAGGTTGCCGACGACGTCGAGGTTGTCACACAGGGTCAGGTCCTGGAAGTTGGTGGACACGCCCAGGCGCTGAGCCTCGGCGGGTCCTTTGACGCTGACCTGTCGCCCGGCGATCTCCGTGGTGCCGGAGTCGGGGCGGTGCACACCCGCGATGCTCTTGACCAGGGTGGACTTGCCGGCGCCGTTGTCGCCGACGAGGGCCACCACCTCCCCGGCACGGACGTCGAGGCTGATGTCGCTGAGTGCTTGCACGGCACCGAAGCGCATGTCGCCGTGGCTGACCCGTACTGCTTCGACGAGCGCACGTGCGCCGACGAAGGTGTCCAGGCAGCCTCTGTTGCCGCAGGCGCAGACGGCACCGTTCTCGTCGAGGGTGAGGTGACCTATCTCCCCGGCTGTGCCGCTGGCGCCGCGGTAGACCTCCCCGTCGATGACCAGTCCGGCGCCGACCCCGTGCGAGGCTCGGATGTAGCAGCCGTTGCGCACCCCGCTCAGTGCACCCGACCGGATCTCGCCAAGAGCCGCCATGTTGGCATCGTTGTCGAGCCGCACCGGCGCTCCGAGCCGGGTGTTCAACGCTTCGGCAATCGGCACCCCGCTCCAGCGAGGCAGGACGCTCTCAGAGCCGACCTGACCGCTGCCCGAGTCGACCGGAGCCTGCATGGCCACCCTCAGGTCGCGGTCGCCGATCGAGACTGCGGCGATGACGCCGTGCCTGCCGGGAAGGGAGACCAGGGTGGCCCGTCGGCCGTTGCGGATGCTCCGGCGCAGAGACACCGACCCGTCGTCGCTCAGCTCGCGCCCCAGCGTCGAGATCGAGGCGGGCGACAAGCCGGTGACAGTGGCCAGCTCCACCTGGGTGAGCGAGCCCTGGAGCCGCAGGGTCTGCAGCACGCGCGCCCGGTTGGCGGCGCAGGGACGACTGCGACCCGGGCGCTGCTGTGTTCACGACGTGAACCATAGTCCGTGGCCGAAGCCCCGGGACTGGTGTCGGGCCGACCATGCCTGGAGAGACATGCCGCAACTCACTGAATGACAGAGCTGTAATAAGCCAACCGTGAGTTTACGAGCCACGATCTTTACCTTTTCGGGGTAGTTCTGCGAGCCGTCGGCCGCATACGTTCCACAGTGACCACATCCACAACCGTGGCATGCACTAGTCCCAGGACCCCGTGATCACGAAGAGAGTGACATTCACCATGCCCAAAACTCGACTCAAGCCCTGGCAAAGCCGACCCCGGGGGAGGTCCGCGCTGACGGCGGCCCTGGCCGGTGCGCTGAGCCTGAGCCTGCTCCTCGCCGCTCCCGCGGTGGGTGACCCGGTGAATCCTGGCGTCACCCACGACGAGGGACATGCCGACGAAGGTGTTCCGCTGACCCCCGACAGCCTGGAGCTCACCCAGGAGGAGCTGGTCCCGGCCACCGGAATCACCGAGCCTTTGGCGATCGAGGGCGTTATGCCCGACCTGGAGGACCTGCCCGCAAAGTTTCTGCAGGGTGCCCCTGCCCAGGACGTCACGACGCTCAAGGGCACCACGCAGGGTCTCCCTGCGCAGGAGCAGCCGGCGTCGCATCCGTCGCCGCCCAGCAAGTCGCTGCCGCGCACCCTGGATGCGACGCCAGGATGGCAGGCCACCTATTCGTGTGACCCCAACAACAAACCGGGGATGGTCGCCTTCGCCAACCTGGTCTCCAAGCACTACAACCGGCCGCGCTACTACACGTCGCGCACCTGCCGCCAGGGGGACAACAGTCAGCACTACGAGGGCCGGGCCGTGGACTGGTCGATGGACGCCTACGACGCCAGCGACAGGGCCATCGGCGACTCCGTGGCCACGTGGCTGACCAAGAACAACGGTGAGATGGCGCGGCGATTCGGGATCATGTCCGTCATCTGGAACAAGCGGTCCTGGTATGTCTCGGTTCCGGACCGGTGGTACGACTACACCGGTCCCAGCCCGCACACCGATCACCTGCACATCAGCTTCACCTGGGACGGCGCGATGAAGCGAACGTCGTGGTGGACGGGGAGCGCGGTGACCACCACGGACAAGGGCACCTGCCGGGTCTACTCCCTGCAGTACGCCCCTCGCTACACGGGCCGACGCACGGCGGAGTGCCCGACGTCGCTGCCGAAGGCGCCGACCACGTCGTTCCCCGTCCTGCTTCCCACGGCCCGGACGGCCGACGTCGCCAGGGCCCAGGCGCACCTGGGCTTCCAGGGTGCGGACGTCGACGGCTCGTTCGGCCCCGGGACGCTGAGTCGGCTGATGAGCTACCAGCGCAGTCGCGGGCTCCCGGTCACCGGGGTGCTGGACAACGCGACCTGGCACGACTTCTTCACCGGTGTGCACCGGACCTTCGGGGCCGATCGCTACGGCACGGGTGCGGCGCTGTCCGCATTCACCCGGCCGGGCAGCGAGGTCTGGATCACCACGGGTCAGGCCTACCCGGACGCCTTGGCGGCCAGCGCACGCGCCGGCACGCGCAACGCACCGGTCCTGCTCGTGGAGAAGGGTCGTATCCCGGCGACCACGGTGGCCGAGCTGCGTCGCCTGAAGCCGAGCCGCATCTTCGTGATCGGTGGCACCGCAGCGATCAGCTCGTCGGTCTCCTCTGCGCTGGGTTCCTACACCCGGGGTTCGGTGACCCGGCTGAGCGGCGCCGACCGCTACGGCACGGCCGGAGAGGTGGCCAAGCAGTCCGGCACCTCGGTGCCCGTGGCCTACGTGGCAACCGGGGAGCACTGGCACGACGCGCTGGTGGGTGCGGCGCGGGCCGGCCAGGGCAACGCTCCGTTGCTGCTGACCAAGCGAACCAGCCTGCCCACCACCACCCGGCGTGCGCTGCAGAGGCTGAATCCGGGTCGGATCGTGGTGGTCGGCAACGACCGCAACGTCTCGGCCAACGTCGCGAAGGCGCTGCGCACCTACACCCGCTCCAACACGGTGCAACGGGTGGAGGGCAGCAATGCGTACTACATGGCGGCCGAGCTGGCGGGGTACTACCCCAGCGGCTTGAACGTCGTCTACGTGACGACCGCCAAGCAGTACCCCGACGCGCTGAGCAGCGCGGCCCGAGCCGGGCGGCTCAACGGGCCGGTGCTGTTGACCTCGCCGACAGCCATCCCGAGAGCCACGAAGGCCGCCCTGGCCGACCTGCGGCCGGATCGGATCGTCGTCGTCGGCGGCCCCAATGCCGTGAGCGGGGACGTGGTGAGGGCGTTGCGAGCCTACGCGCGCTGAGGAGCAGCGGTGCCCCCGAGGCGCTGTGGCCCCAGGGGATGCTCCGCCCACAGATCACTCTGTGATGCGGGGCGTCCCTGCGTCGGATCCCGCAACAGCCCGGCTTGGCGACCGGGCAGGTCCGACGGATCGCGCCTGGAGGCGCTCACGATGAACGACCACTTGGGCGTGAGCGCCGCGGGGCGCGGCCCGGCGCGAGGAGACCAGCTCGAAGCGTAGGACCTGCGCCATCGTCTCCGCGTAGGCAGCAGTGACGTGGCTCCCCTGCCGATAGACCAGGACGTTGCCGATGACGGCGGAGCACACCTGGTCCGGGCACAGCCAGGGGCTCAGGTCGATGAACCGGACCCCGGGAAGCCGCTGAGTCGCTGCGCGCAGCGAGGGCGTGCCCCGGCCCTCCGACGCCGGGAAGTTGCACACCGTGTAGTCCTGCGGGTTGTCCCCGACGCAGGTGTACACCTGCTTGCCCGGGCCGGGGCCGGGGTTGTCGGCCAGGGCGATGACCTCGACGTCGTTCGTCTGCAGCTGCCGCCAGTACGTCAGATAGCCCTCCACGAGTGAAGCCGAACCGGACCCGGACGCTCCGCCGTCCGCCACGTCCGAACCTGAGGAGGTGACCACAACCATCGGCTTGTCCGGCCCCGTCAAGTCGGCAAGCACACGTTTGCCCCACTCGGAGCAGTCGTCGTAGGGCTGGCCTTCCACCGACAAGGTGGCATCGGTCCAGCTGCATCTCGACTTGGTGTAGGTGCGGATCAACCACCCCTCCTGCACGCCGATGACGTCCAGAGCCGGGAGCCACTGCCCCACCTTCGAGTCGCCGACCACGGCCACCACGCGATTCGACTCGGTGTCCCCGTAGTCGCACGTGGCCGGCTCCGCGACGCCGGTTTGGACCTGACATCCGTCGTCGTAGAGCTGCGGGACGTCCTCGGTCGCCAACTCAGGGTCCGGATAGACCCTACCGGTGGCGGTGAGGGCAGCACTCGGGTCGGCGGTGACCTCGGGCCGCTGCGAGGCCGGGTCCTGCGTCAAGGCCCGCGCACCCAGGGCCCAGTCGGGTAGGTCGCTGCCCAGGGTCGGCGTGCTGAGCACCAGGGTGAGGGCCAGGGCTGCGGACGCCGTCATGGTTGCCCCCGCCCAGGTCAGCGTGCCAAGGGGGGCCCCGGCCAGGGACGATCGAAAGCGGATGGGGTCCTCGACGGCGATCTTGGTGAGCCAGGCCAGCAAGATGGCCAGGGCCATGACGAGCATCCTGCCCCGCAGGCCGGTGCCGGGGCGTACCTCGTCGAGGTAGACCAGCATCGGCCAGTGCCACAGGTACAGCGAGTAGGAGATGCCGCCGAGAAAGCGTAGCGGAGCGGCGCCGAGGACGGAGCCGGTCCGGGTGGTGGATCCCGAGCAGCCGGCGGCGACCACGGCTGCAGTCCCTAGGACCGGCAGCAGCGCGGCCGAGCCCGGCCAGGGCGTGCTGGCCGTGACGAGAACTGCACAGGCTGCCACCGCTGCCACGCCGAGCAGTGCCAGGATCTCGGCCGCACTGCGCGACAGACCACGGAGTCGAGGCACGGCGAAGGCCAGCATGGCCCCGATGCCGAGCTCCCACACCCGGGTGGTCGTCACGAAGTATGCGGTGTCGGGTGCCCTGGAAGTGTCGATCACCGACCAAAGCAGCGAAGTCAGGGTGATCACGCCCAGGACCAGACCCATCATTCGGAAGGGCCCGGTCCTGGTCTTTGCGGCCAGCAGGACGGCACCGATCATCAGCAGCGGCCAGAGGAGGTAGAACTGCTCCTCGACAGACAGGGACCAATAGTGCTGTACCGCGGAGGGCGTGGCGTCCTCGGCGAGGTAGTCCACAGACCGGCGGGCGAGTGCCCAGTTGACGACGTAGAAGGTGCTGGCCACGATGTCGCGGCCCAGGTCGCCCCGGGCAGCCGCAGGCAGGACGGCATACCCGAGCATGCCGGTGGCGATCAACACCACGGTCGCCGCAGGCAGCAGTCGACGCGCCCGACGCGCGTAGAACCCGATGATGGAGATGCTCCCGTGCTGCCGCACCTCGCGCAGGAGCAGCGAGGTGATCAAGAACCCCGAGATCACGAAGAACACATCGACACCCGCGAAGCCACCGCTGATCCCGGGAACCCGTGCGTGGTACAGCAGGACCAAGAGGACGGCGACGGCCCGCATCCCCTCGATGTCACCGCGCAACCCCGCGCGTGGAGCAACCCCTGACACGCTCATCTGGTCGTCACTCCCTGGCCTTCCATCGCCACCGCATCAGCCGGAGAGCATCATTGCCACGACTCGTTCGTGTGGCCATCCCGAGCCATGGACCCTCAGGATATGACGAAGGGTCCGACGATGTGGCGCCGTGGCGGTCAGCCCGCACCTGTGTGGGTGGGGTCTCCCGCACGCGCGGGGCCTGGCACCACCGGGGGCACGGTGGGGTCGGGCCAGTCCGGCACCTGGCCGCGCACGGCCGCGTACACCGGCTCGTAACGAGCGGCGTTGGCTGCCCAGGTGCGATGCTCCAGCACCCACTCGCGGGCCGCCTGAGCCAGGTCGGCCCGGCGTTGCGGGTCGGTGGCCAACTCACCCAGCACGTCGGCCAGCGCTGCGGCGTCGCCGGGGGGGAACGTGCAGCCTCGGTCACCGGTCCCGATGATCTCGCGCAGGGCGGGCAGCTCGGAGACCACCACGGGGACGCCAAGAGCCATCGCCTCGTACGGCTTGAGCGGAGTGGTCAGGCGCGCCGCCCGCTCATCAACCCGAGGCACGACGAACACGTCGAGCTGGGCGTAGTAGTCGGCCACTTCGTCGTGCTCGACCCGGCCGGTGAACAAGACAGCGTCCCCGGCGGAGCAGTTCTCGGCGTGCCGTTCGAGCTGCTCGCGGCGGCGACCGTCGCCGACGATCAAGGCCCGGGCCGGCACCCCCCGACACCGCAGGATGACCGCAGCGTCGATCAGCAGCTCCTGGCCCTCACGGAAGTGGTCAAGGTTGCTGACGTAGCCGAACACAAAGTCTTCAGGGGCCAGTCCGAGGTCGGCCGAGAGTCGCGCCGAACGCGGCCGCGGGCTGAGTTCCTCTGGGGCGATGCCGTTGGGGACAACGAAGACTCGGGAGGGGTCGACCCCTCGGGAGAGGATGTCCTGGCGCATGGACTCGCTGAGCGTGACGACGGCGTTGGCCGCACGCATGCACCGCTCCTCCGTCGCACGACGTAGCCGGTAGATCTCCGCGTTCTCCGCCCGGGTCGCATCGGTTGTCCACACGGCCTCGAACATGCCCCTCACCTCGTACACGACCGGGCACTTCAACGCCCGTCCCACGGACAGGGCAACGAGCGCGTTCTCGTAGCCGCGGTGGCCCGAGTGGACATGAATGATCTGGGGCCGCTCGGTGGCCACGACCTCGATGAGTGCTCCGGCGAAGGCGTCGAGGTGCTGGTCGAACGGCTCGGCGGCTGGGATCTGCTCGCGCAGCAACCGGACATGGGGCACCTGCCCGACCAGCTCTCGGGTGGCCTCTGGCTCCACACGTAGGGTGCGAGGGAAGTCCAGAGCAGTGACCGCCACCGGGTCCCACCCACCCAGATGCTGCTGGTCCAGCAGGTACCTGCTGCGCAACGCGTAGCCACTCTGCCGGTAGGGCATCGAGATCTTCAGCAGGTGCAGGACCCGCCGGGGCGCTGGCCCGCCCGTCACCTCAGGCACGGGCTGGTGGACCCTCGGGTACCACCACGGGGCGAGTTCGGTCAACCTGCCCACCTCCCGGCGCAGCAGCTGGTCTGCATGGGGTGTGGGATAGAGAGTGCTCTGCCGCTGCAGAAGGCGGACCTGCAGGGTCAGCTCTCCGGCGGCGCGGGAGGTGCGCGCCGCCTGCTGCAGCACCATGGCGCCCGGGGCGTCGTCGGCCAGGACGCTGCGGACCAGCTCGAGTGCCTCGGTGTGCTGGCCTGCGGCGGTGAGATCGGCCAGGCGGGCCTGCCGGCCCACGACGACCTCGCGATACGCGCGAGCCACACGGCCCGGCTCGGCCATCTCTAGGAGGGCCTGCCGTGCCCGGCCCGACTCCTCCTGGCGGACGGCGGGGTCGGCCAGCAGCCTGATGCGCTCGACCGCCTCCTGCGCGCTGTCCACCACCCAGTCGGGGGGGTACAACCGGCCGGCCCCGCCACGACGGGCAAAGGCAGGCCAGTTGCGCACCACCGGAACGGCCCCGGCGGCCACACCCTCCGTCATGCCGAGGTGCCACGACTCGCGCACGCTGGCGCTGAGCACGACGTCGACCTCGGACAACGCCGCGGACGGGTCACTCACCTGGCCGGTGTAGATGATCCGGTCGCACACGTCCTCGGCCATCGCCCGCTGCCGGAAACGGTCGGCGTAGACGCGGCCACTGGCCGTCGGGTTGTCCGGGAAGTCGGGTCCGATCAACATTAGCCGCCAGTCCCCGCCCGCGGCGAGCAGGCCGGCCAGCACCTCCATCGCCCAGAGTGGATCCTTGACCTTCTGCGCCCAACCGACCAGACCGAGGGTGATCCCCTCATGTGCCTGTCGTGATCGCTCGAAACGAGCCACCTCGACGATGTTGGGCACCACCTGGGCGTGCGTGTGCTGCAGGGCCGGGCCCAGCGCATCGCGCACCAGGTCCAGCAGGTGCGGGCTCACGCACACCAGCTCATCGACCCGCGACCAGTCGATAAGGTGCAGCCAGGGCCGTAACGCGTCGACGCTGTGCACCCGGACGGTGATTCGGGTGCCTGGTGCAGCCGCCAGTACCGCCCAGACGGCCATCTTGTCGGCCCAGTCGACAAGAAGGGCATCGGCCTGCGGTCGCTGAAGACCCAGATCCGCGAGCGCCCCGGCGGTCTCTCCCAGCCCCGCCGCGAGCCGCAGCGCGACCGGGGCCGCCGTGACCGCCATCCCGTGCAGCTCCCGACGCCGTCCGGGGGCTGGGAGCACCTTCACCTGAGTGCCGGGCAACTCACGCAGTGCTTGCACGACGGGCTCGTAGAACGACCCGTAGGCCCCGGGCAGGACGACCACCCGCATCCGGGGGGCCGCGTCGCCGGACCCGGTCTCGTCGGCCGCCGATGTCGGCACCGGGTCGGTGAGCAGACCCCAGACCCGGTGCTGCCGCAGGGGTGCCAGGTATGCCATCGGGTCGTCGATGAGCGGGCTGGAGGCGACGTCGGAGTGCAGCTCGCGGTGGAAGGCGATCTGTAGCCCAGTGACCGCCCAGCGGACCGTCTCATCGCGGTCCCCTCGTGCCAACGCCGTGTCCGCCAAGCCGAGGGCCAGCCCAGCTATTGCCGCGGGGACCGCGTCAGTGCGCCCGGTGTCGTCCAGCTCGGCCAGTACACGCTGAGCACGCACCCCTGGGTCCGTGCCGATCCAGGGCACCGCAGCGGCAGCGGTCGCCCATTGGACGGCGTCCCCGTGGCGTCGTTCGCCGGACAGCGCGGTGAGCGCCGCTCGCACCACGGCCACGGCAGCGTCTTGCTGCAGCCATGCCGGGAGCGACAGGTTCTGTACGACTACCGCGGCCGCCGTCCACCGGTCGAGACGTGCGGCGTGGGGCGCAAGCCCCTCCTGCCCTGCGGGCACCGCGGCCCGGACGAAGCGTGCCCAGGCGAGGTACTGGGCGAGTGCCTCCGGTGCCTGGACCGCTGGGAGGGTGGTGACCTGCGGGTCGAAGTCCAGGGCGACCGGCAGTGCCGCATCGCCGACCTGGTCGAGCGCGATGACGTGGTCGGATCTACGCACCGCCCGCCGCCACCAGGGGTCGAACCTCGCGGCCAGCCGCATCCGCCGCGCGGGTGAGGACGAGATGCTGGCGGCGCCGAGGGCCACCCGGCGCGCAGGCGAGCTGGTGGCCTGGACGGTGAGTCCGTGGAACAGGTCGTCTGCGAGAGTCTGGCGGACGTCCTTCGGGACGGCTCCGAGCTGCGCCCAGCGAACCTCATGACCGATGCTGCGCAGCTCGGCGACCGCCTCGCGGTGCTCCAGCAACGCGTCTCTGGACCCTGCGACCAACAGGTACGACTGCCGGGCGACCACCGGTTCGGGGAGACCACTCATTCGGGGAGACCACTCACCGGTCCGGCTGTCCGCGTGCCCACCCGCCGGAGCATAGTGGACGGCCACAATCTCGCCGACGGCACTCTTCTAGGGCGAGGGTTCGACCCCCTCCTTCGTGAAATCTTGGGTCTTGTGACGCTTGACAGCCCCACCGACCGGGTCGACGCCCACCCTCGGTTCCGCTCCGATGTGGAAGGGCTGCGGGCGGTGGCGGTGGTCTTCGTGCTGGTCCACCACGCGGGGCAGGCGCTGTGGCCGGGGGGGGGGCATCGGGGTGGACGTGTTCTTCGTCATCTCCGGGTTCGTGGTCACCCTGCAACTGATGCGGGAGGTCGAGCGCACGGGACGGGTGGACGTGGTGGCCTTCTGGTCTCGCCGGGTTCGGCGGGTTCTGCCGGCCGCGACCCTGGTGCTGGGCGGCACTCTCCTGGCCGCGCATCTCGGGGCGACGCGGTTGCGCTGGGGAAGCATCTGCCACGACGTGATCGGTGCGCCGTTGTATGTCGTCAACTGGCTGTTCGCCGCCCGCTCGGTCGCTCACCCCGGTGAGGAGACGGGCCCGTCGGCGGTGCAGCACTACTGGTCGCTGGCTGTCGGGCTGCAGGCCGGCCTGCTCTGGCCGCTGTTCGTCCTGGGGATGGTCCTCGTGGCAGCCTGGCTGCGACGCCGCTCCGGCACCCGTCCGGACCCGCGCCGCGCGACCAGGCTCGTTCTGGCCGTGCTGGCCCTGGGGCTGGTCCTGCTGGTGGTGCTGCCGTCCCTGGCGTGGTCGTGGTGGTACACCGCGGCCGAGCCGGAGGCGGCCCACTTCGTGACCACGACCCGATTGTGGGAGCTGGGGCTCGGGGCGGGGGTGGCGGTGCTGTCACCGGCGTGGTCGATGGTGCCTCGCGCGGTCGCCGTGGCACTAGGTTGGGCCGGGCTCGTGGCCCTGGTGGCCGCGGGGTCGGTGCTTGACCCCACGGTGCCGTGGCCGGGCACGGCGGCGCTGTGGCCCGCGCTGGCCACCGTGCTGGTGATCGTGGCGGGCTTCGGCGCCGGGCCCTCCGGTCCCGTACGACTGCTGGGCCGGCCCCCCGGTCTGGGTCGGTGGTCTGTCGTACTCGTTTGTACCTGTGGCACTGGCCACTGCTGCAGATGGTGCAGTGGCGGCTGGGTCCGGTCTCTCCCGCGCAGGGCCTGGCGGTGGTGGCGCTCTCGGTGGTGCCGGCCTGGCTGGGGCATCAGTGGGTGGAGCGCCCCCTGCGACACCCGACCACAGAGCACGCCTCGCCGCGGCTGACCCTGTCGATCGGGGTCAGCCTGTCCTTGATCCCGTTGCTCGCCGGGCTGGTGCTGTGGTCCGGCGCGACGGCGCCCTTGCGCACCACGGCCATCGTCGACCCAGCCGGGCACGAGCAGGTCGTGCGAGAGGGCTTCCAAGGTGCAGGAGGCTCCGCTGTTCGACGTGCTCACCCCTGCCCCCACCCTGGCAGGGCGGGACATCGGCGACATCTACGACCGGGGGTGCGTCAACGATCCTCGGGACACCCGGGTACGTCGGTGCCTCGCGGGCGACCCCGACGGGCGGGTCGTGGTACCGGCGGTCGGGGACTCCAAGGTCGCCCAGTGGGTCCCCGCGCTGCAGACCATCGCCGAGGACCACGGCTGGAGGCTGGAGATCTACCTCAAGTCCGGGTGCCCACTGACATCCGCGGTCACCCTCGATGCCGCTGGGGAACCCTACGAGGGCTGCACCGACTGGGGCCAGGCCGTGCTCGCCCGGCTGGCTTGTGCACCCCCCGACGCTGGCGGTGACCTCGGGGGCCGTCTGGTGGCCCTGGACGCAGCGGGGGACTACACCGTCGCCGGCCTGACCGCGGGGTTCACCGACGTCTGGCGCCGGCTCGCCGGGGCCGGAGTGCATGTGGTCGCGATCTCGGACACTCCGGGTGCGCAGGCGCTACGGACTCCGGAATGTGTCGCCGCGCACACCGAGGACCCCAACAGCGCCTGTGCTTGGGTCTCCTCAGGCGGCGAAGGCTCGCCGGCTCTGCGGGCGGCCGCCGCCGAGGTCGCCGGGGCCACCTACGGCGATATGAACCCATGGGTCTGCCCCGAGGGAGGGGCCACTGTTCGACGTGATCACTCCTGACCCGGTGCGCCACGGCGGACGTGCCCGCCCTGTACGGGCAGGGCTGCTCAACCGCGCTGGCCGACACCTCGGTCAACCAGTGCGTCTCCGGGGACGAGGGCGGCGACGTCGTGCTCGCGATGGTGGGCGACTCCAAGATCGCCCAGTGGCAGCCGGCGCTGGACGCCATCGCCCAGGAGCGCGGGTGGCGCTTGGAGATCTACATCAAATCGGGCTGCCCACTGACCACGGCGCTGACCGTCATCGACACCGATCTCTACGAGAGCTGCCAGGACTGGGGACTGGCCGTGCTCGACCGGCTGGTGGGGCCGGACCGAGCGGACGTGGTGGTGACCTCGGGGGTGCGCCAGGACGCCCTCGACGCGGAGGGACAAGAAACCCTCGAAGGTCTCGTCGACGGCTACGAGGACGCATGGACACAGCTCACCGAGGCCGGCGTGCAGGTCGTCGCGATCTCGGACAGTCCGCAACCCGGGGGCCAGAAGGTCTACGAGTGCGTGGCCGACAACATGGACGATCCCAACACCGCGTGCTCGTGGCCATCGGAGGACGGCATGGGCTCGCTCGGGCTTCGCACTGCGGCTGAGGAGGTCGACGGGGCCAGTTACGTCGACATGAACCGCTGGATCTGCCCCCACGGGACCTGCCCGGCGGTCTATCGCAATGTGCTGACCTACCGGCAGGGCTCGCACATCACGGCCACCTACGCCTCGGTGCTGGCGGGGCGGCTGGCCGAGGAGCTGGTGCCGCTGGTCGCGGATGCCGCGGCCGACTGAGCCGCGGCAGCGGGATCGGCAGGGCGTCCCTCCGCCTCGTGCCCCGCCATACCGGGCAAGGCTGCCCGCACGACGTCGCGGTCAGGTGGCGCGGCGGGAAGGAGCCACCGTGGTCGATGCCCCCAAAGACGTAGGCACACGTCGGAGACCCCGAGCAGGTCGACCGGGAGTCCGGCGGGTCCCGGTTCGACGTCGTTCGGCTGGACCTGGACCTGCACCGAGCGGGCGGTCACGGCGCAGGACTGGGAGGACAGCAGCAGCAGCGCCTGCGCGTCGAGAACCACCAGGCGCTCGATCACGACCGCCTCCAGCCGGGTGACCGGGCGCAGGCCCGGTGCCGCCACGACGGCGTCGAACCACGCCGGGTGCATCTCCGGTCGCAGCGTGCTGCGCGCCTGCGGCGTCTCGACGTGCCAGAGGCCCACCGGGCCACGGTGACGGTCACGGTCACGGTCACGGTCACGGTCACGGTCGCTCGAGTCCGGCCGTCCTGCCCGGTCGGCGTGGGCGCCCAGGGTGAGCTCGCGGTAGCGCTGGTGCCACGTTGCGTCGGGCTCCGTCGGGTCGCCGCTCAGATCGCCCAGGTAGCACAGCAGCACACCGGACGCGGGCTCGGAGTCGAGGTCGAGCCCTCGGGTCAACGAGCCTGCCACCGGCACGGGCACCTCGCCGGGGCGCAGCGAGACGCCGCGGGCCTCCTGCGCGGCCAGGCGCCGGTGCCAGGCGCGGTAGGTGCCCCGGAACATCAGTCGGTCGGGGTCGCTCCACCGGAAGGTGAAGTCACCCCGGGACAGGCTGCCCGACCGCAGCCGGGTGATCGCCAGGGTGCTGCCGGTGTCCATGACCGGACCGACCAGCGTGGCCAGCCGCTCGGCATACTCGGAGTCGGCGGCCTTGCGCAGCGGCAGGAAGGTCCCGGCCTGCTGCATCACCGATCGGCGCACCAACAGCGACGACGCGTTGTCGCGGACGGCCTCGTAGCCGAACCACTGGTGGCTCAGGTCGTCCTTGGCCCGGACGGCGCGGCTGCGACTGGCCGGTGCTTCGGGATGGCCGTCCAGGATCGCGACCTGGGCGTCGATCCGCTCCGGGTGGGACCAGTCGTCGGCGTCCTGAAACGTGATCAGCTCGCCGCGGGAGCTCTCGATCGCGGCCCGCCGGGCCAGATAGCTGCCGGTGTTGCGGGGCAGCCGCAGCAGCCGCGCCCGGGGGTCGCTGCGCACCGCCGCGTCGAGCAGCTCCGCGAAGTCCGCTCCGGAGGCATCGTCCACCACGACGATCTCCAGATCCTGGTAGGTCTGCGCGCTCAACGAGGCCATCGAGGTGAGCAGACCCTCGTCCGGCCGGAAGACCGGGACCACCACGGTCACCAGCGGACCGCTGGTGACCGGCCCTGTGGGGTTGGTCGGGCTGGTCAGCCGGTCGAACAGCTGCCGGGCGGGCCTGCTGGCCGGCGTGCGCACCAGCACCGGTGTGCGACCACTGGCCACGAACTCGGCGGAGAGCAGCCGCTCCCAGGCAGCATGCTCGGCGGTGTGCGGATCGAAGCGAGAAGGCAGGTCCGCCGGGTCTGGCAGGTAGGGGTGCGCCAGGTCCGTGCGCAGATAGTGCTCCTGACGGGCCGAGAGCGCGTCGAGCTCCGAGAGCAGCTCGGTCAGCAGCCGGTGCTGGCCGGTCAGCGCGAGCGCCTGGCCCAGGTGGCTCTGATGAGAGCGGCGCAGACCCGAGACACCGGCCCGCTGCACCAACCACCGGTAGAGCCCGGCGCCGGCCTGCAGCTCCTCCTGCTCGAGCGCCCTGCCGCACCAGAGGAGGGCCAGTGCCGCAAGCGCTGCCGGCTGCGGGGATGGCACCGCAGCGCGAGACAGCCCACCGTCCTGCAGGACCCTGCGCAGCAGCTGGTCCGCGTCGAGAGCCCCCGCGGTGCCGGCCAGGGCGAGGGCGTGCGCCGGCGCGTCCGACCGGGTGCGCAGGCCCAGGTGGGCCACTGCATCGGAGTGCTGCTGCGCCCGGGTCTGCAACGTCCGCACGGTCAACCACCCGGGTCCGTCCCACTGCGGGTGAGTGCGCCGTGGATCCGTCGGCACGCTGTCCCCTCCTCTCGATCAGGGCTCGCCGGTGGGCGCTGCCGCCCGCCAGGCCATCTGGCCAGACACTACGCTGAGACGGTGCTGACCAAGGCTGTGCTTCCGCTGGGTGCCGCCGTGGCGCTGACCCTGTCGGCGACCGTGGTGCTGGGTGTCGCCCTGGAGCTGTGGGCGGCGGCCGCGCTGGCCGGCTGTCTGCTGGTGAGCCTGGCGTTGTTGGTCTCGCTGGACGCCTGGCGCCGGGTGCGCGGCCTGCGCGCCTTCGTCCGCGAAGAAATCGGACGTGCGGCGGCCCGCCAGGCGAAGGAGAGCAGCGCGGTCGACTCGAGCGTTTCGGCTCCGGCGGACGTCCTGGAGGCCGTGCGATTGCTCCAGGCGCAGTACGTCGGTCGCCTGGAGCGGCTCCAGGTCAGTGTGGAGTCACTGGCCGAGCACACCGTCGCTGAGCGTGCCGGGGAGGGTGGCAGCAGCTCTCAGACCAGCACGTGAGCGGCGGGGTCGCCGTAGAAGACGATCTGGGAGCTGCGGTTGACCAGGTCGGCGTCCGTGATCGCCCAGGTGTGCCCGACGGTGCTGGCCGCCCGGCGGGAGATGAAGTTGAACCGGTCCGCGGAGTAGACCGCACCGCCGCGCGCCCGCACCTTGTCCAGGAACGTCGTGTCGACCCGGCGGGGCAGGTCCTCGAACCGCACCTGCGCGGCGACCTCACGGGGGGTCAGGATGGTGCCGCCCTGGACCAGGTCGACGTAACGGTGCTCAGCGTGGGCGAAGCGCAGCACGGTGGCATCCGAGGCGGCCAGGTGCACGTAGTGCGCCCACTTGCCGACCACCTGGGCCTGGCTGTAGTCGAACGCGCGGACCAGGTCCGACAGGTAGTGCGGGCCGTAGGTGTTGTCGTCGTCCATCTTGGCGACGTAGCGCCCTGAGGCGGCCGTCACCCCGAGGTTCATGCAGGCGCCCAGGGTCAGCTCGGCGGGGGCCCTGCGGATCACCAGATGCTCCAGCCCGAGCTCCGCGGCCTGGGCCTGGACCTGCGCCTCGTCGACCTCGAATCCGTGCGGCACCAGCACCAGCTCGACGGCGGTATGCCGTTGCCCGGCCAGGGTCGCCAGCACGCGCTCGACCTGTCCCGGCCGCATCGTCGGCACGATCACGCTGATCGACTGGTCGACCGGCTGCACCGGCAGGCCCACCGCCTCGAGCACGTGGTCGACCCGGTGGGTGTAGAGGTGCTCGTCGAAGACCCGCCGGTGTGCCCGCAGCGCGAGCCTGTCTCGGTGTTCGGGCTGGTCCAGCAGCATCGTCAGGGCGCTGCGGGCCTGCGCCGTGTCGGCTGCCACGGTGACCGTGTCGCCGAAGAACGGCTCGATCGCCGCCGACGGCGCGGACAGCACCGTGGTCTGCGCGGCGCTGAGCTCGAACAACCGTCGTGCGCACATCGTGGGCGACCCGGTCACCGAGTTGACGTTGAGGAAGACCGGGTATGCCGTCGCGGCGGTGAGCATCTGCTCGTACGGCACCGAGCCGACCACCGAGCCGCGGTAGCGGGCCGGGAACTGGTAGCGCTCGTCCTCGGACTGCATCCGGGAGAAGATGTGCAGCCCACGCTCCTGGGCAGCCGGCAGCAGCAGGTCCATCTGCGCACGCCGGTCGGGGTGCTTGTGCGCGAAGTACGTGCCCGCGAACGCCACCTCGCCGACCGGCTCGCGCAGATGCCGCACCGGAGAGTGGATGCGCGGCTGAGCAGCGAACGGCAGGAGACCCACCCGGTCGTGCCCCAGGTCGCGCACGTAGTCCGGGATCTTGTCGGCGTCCACCGTGAAGACGTTGTCGAACAGCCTGGCCGTCGCCACGAACACGTCGTAGTTGGGTGGGTCCTCCTTGTTCCAGAACACGGTCGGTATGCCGTGCTCGCGGCACCAGCGGACCACGCCGGCCAGGTCGACGGCCTCCGGGCCATCGGTGTTGGTCATCGCCAACCGCCAGGCCCGGTCGTTGCCCGCCCACGCCGACTCCACGAAGAGCAGGTCGGGGCGGTGGGCCTCCAAGTGCTGCGCCCAGCCGGCGCGGGGCACGGGCTGCTGGTCCCACTCGTAGCCGAACGCCAGGGTGGAGAACGGGTCCAGGATGACCGCGACAGCCAACCCGGGGCGCACGACCGGACCGGGCGGCACCGGGTAGGGGGGGAGCGCGAAGGCGGAATCCTTGCGGCCCAGCCGCCGCACCTGGGTGATGGCGCGGGTCCGCACCCGGCGCACCAGGGTGCGTCGTGCGGCGGGCTCGCGGGCGGCGCGCAGCAGCCCCCGGCGCACCCGCTTGGCCAGGGTGCGGGCGGCCTTCACCCGGTCCGGCGGTGGTGTGGCGACCCGGGCAGTCGAGTCGTGTGTGGGGCTCGAGGTGGTCACGGGCGCAGCACCCCCACCAGCACGTCGGCGATCCGCTCCCCGGCCCGACCGTCCCACAGCGGCGGCACCGCCCATTCCTGCAGGGGCCCGGTGGCCAGCACCTCTCGCACGTTGTCCGCCAGATTGTCCCGACGGACCAGTCGGTTGGTGCCGTGGCTGATGGTCACGGGACGCTCGGTGTTGGGACGCAGAGTCAGGCAGGGCACACCCAGGATGGTGGTCTCCTCCTGCACCCCGCCGGAGTCGGTGATCACCGCGGCCGCCGCGCGGACCAGCCCCATGAACTCCAGATACCCGTAGGGCTCCACCACCTGCAGGTCGGGGTGGTCGAAGAAGCCGGCCTCGCTCAACCGGGCCCGGCCGCGGGGGTGCAGCGGCACCACCACCCGGGCCTGGTCGGCCACGGCGTGCATGGTCTGCACCAGCTCCTGCACGTCGCCCGGCCGGTCCACGTTGCCGGGACGGTGCAGCGTGGCGACCAGGTAGGTGTCCGGCAGGTCCAGCTCGCGCCGCACCGGCTCGGGGTCGAAGGAGTCTCGGTGCGCCAGCAGGGTGTCGATCATCGGGTTGCCGACGAAGTGGATCCGGCCCGGGTCGGTGCCCTCGTTGCCCAGGTGCGCCACCGCGTCGACGCTGGTGGTCAGCAGCACGTCGGCCAGCCGGTCGGTCACCATCCGGTTGATCTCCTCGGGCATGGTCAGGTCGAACGAGCGCAGCCCCGCCTCCACATGGGCGGTGCGAATGCCCATCTTGGCCGCGACCAGGGTGGCGGCCACCGTGGAGTTGACGTCGCCGTAGACCACCACCAGGTCGGGCGAGTGCTCGACGAACAGCTCTTCCAGCCCGGTCATCACCGCCGCGGTCTGCGCGCCGTGCGGGCCCGAGCCCACCCCGAGGTTGACGTCCGGGCGGGGCAGGCCGAGCTGGGTGAAGAAGACGTCGCTCATCGCCACGTCGTAGTGCTGTCCCGTGTGCACCAGCAGCTGCGGTATGCCGCGTGCCGTCAGGGCCGCGATGACCGGGGCCGCTTTCGGGAAGTTGGGTCGGGCGCCGGTGACGTGCAGGACGAGCTCAGGCATGGGGGTCCTCGATCGACGGGCGTGGCCAGGCCAAGAATGCCATGACGGCGTAGAGTCTCGGCTCACCGCCGCAGTGCCCGCACCGTCGGCGAGGCCCCGATCCGCTGGGGTGAGGACCAGGGCAGGAAGGTGTCGGTGAGGTGCGGGTGACCAGAGTCAGGCACGTGGTGCGCAACCTGCCGCTGAGCGCCTCGCTGCTGCGCCACCACCTGCACCGCGGCTCCGGCAAGGGCGCCTCGGTGCTGCTGCGCCGGGCTCCCCACGCGGTCCGTGCCAGGGTCGCGGTGCTGGCCAGGACCCGGCGACCCGAGGTGGCCGCGCTGGCCCTGGCCGCTGACGGTCGGAGTGCGCAGGCGGTGCAGCTGCTCGAGGCCGCGCTGACGGCAGCCCGGACGGCGCCACGGCCCGGTCCGCTCGCCCGGATCGCCGAGGCGGCCGCCACCCTGCACCAGCCCGAGCTGGCCGGACGGGCGATGGACGGCATACCTGAGCACGACCGTGACCCGGCGCGAGAGGCGCTGATCGCGGCCGACCGGGGGCACCTGGGGCGGGCGCTGGAGCTGGTGCAGGATCAGCCCGGGCGGGCGGCCCGCCGGTTGGCTGCACGGCTGCGCGGGGAGATCGAGGTGGTCCAGGGGCACGCGCTCACCGAGGACCTGGCCGCCCGCCAACCGGCGCCGGACCCGTCGCTCGACGAGCCCTGGGCGACGGGTGCATCCGGTGGACCCGAGCGGGTGCTGCACGTGGTCACCAACGCGCTGCCCGAGCGGCAGGCCGGCTACACCATCCGCACCCACGGCATCGTCAGCGCCCAGCGAGCCAGCGGTCTGGATGCCCGGGTGGTCAGTCGACTCGGGTTCCCCGTCGACACCGGGGTGCTCGGCGCCGCGCCTGAGGTCACCGTCGACGGCGTGCCCTACCACCGGCTGCTGCCCGGCACCGCGATCCCCCCACCCGGGCGGGCCCGTCAGGACCTGGCCGTGCGCGAGCTGGACGCGCTCGTCGGGCGGGTCGGCGCCGACCTGCTGCACGCGCACAGCATGCACGACAACGCGCAGACGGCCCTGCGGGTCGGCCGGGGTCGTGGACTGCCCGTCGTCTACGAGGCGCGGGGCTTCCTGGAGGAGACCTGGCGCACGGAGGGGGGCAGCGCCGACTCCGACTTCTACCGCTGGTCCAAGGAGACCGAGACCCGGTGCATGGTCGCCGCCGACGCGGTCGTCACCCTGGCCGAGGCGATGCGCCTGGACATCGTGGACCGAGGGGTCGACCCCGACCGGGTCGTGGTCGTCCCCAACGCCGTGCCGGCGTCCTGGACCTCCCCGCTGCCGGCGGGACAGCCGACGCGGGCCCGGCTGGGCCTCCCGGCTGACGCGGTGGTCTTCGGCACCGTCAGCACACTCAACGACTACGAGGGGCTGCACACCGTCATCGCGGCCCTGCGGCTGATCGAGGACCCGGTCTTCCGGCTGCTGGTGGTCGGTGACGGCCCGGCGCGACCCCGGCTGCAGGCCCTGGCCGAGCCGTTGGGCGACCGGGTGGTCTTCACCGGTCGGGTGCCGCACGCCCGCGTGCGCGAGCACCTCGCGGCCCTCGACGTCTTCGTGGTGCCCCGGGCCGCCACTCCCGTGACCGTCCTGGTCCCGCCGATCAAGCCGCTCGAGGCCCTGGCCGTGGGTGTCCCGGTGCTGGCCAGCGACCTGCCGCCACTGGTCGAGATCGTCTGCCCGGGCAGCTTCGGGGAGGTGGCGGCCGCCGACGACCCCGCCGCGTGGGCCGACCAGATGGCCTCGCTGGGATATGCTCCCGACCACGTCCGCTCCCTGGGTGAGCGCGCACGTGCCTTCGTGGCCCGTGAGCGGACCTGGGCTGCGACGCTCCACCGCTACGACACGGCATACTCATCCGCGGTGCGACACTGACAGACTGTGCCCGCCGGGCGCGCGACCCGCCGCTCCCGATCCCCGAGGCAAGGAGGCGACCACCGTGGCTGTGGATGCCGTCATCATCGGACTGGGCTACGTCGGCCTGCCACTGGCCCAGGAGGCCAGCAAGGCCGGCATGCACGTGCTCGGCTTCGACATCAACCAAGGCGTCGTCGACGCGCTCAACGCCGGCACCTCACACATCGACGACCTGAGCGATGCCGACATCGCCGAGATGGTGGACCTCGGGTTCCGGGCCACCACCGACGAGACCGAGATCGCCGAGGCGGGAGTGGCCGTCATCTGCGTGCCCACCCCGCTGTCCCAGGACGGGGGCCCGGACCTGCGGGCGGTGGAAAGCGCGGTCGACGCGGTCGCCCGCAACCTCAAGCCCGGCACCCTGGTCGTGCTGGAGTCCACGACCTACCCCGGCACGACCGATGAGGTGGTGCGCCCCAAGCTCGAGGAGCACGGTCTGGTGGCCGGGCAGGACTTCCACCTCGCCTTCTCCCCGGAGCGGATCGACCCGGGCAACGAGCAGTTCGGGGCCAAGAACACCCCGAAGGTCGTCGGCGGGCACTCGCCGGAGTGCACCGAGGCCGCGGCGGCGTTCTACGGCCGGTTCGTCGACACCGTCGTGCGGGCCAAGGGCACCCGGGAGGCCGAGACGGCCAAGCTGCTGGAGAACACCTACCGGCACATCAACATCGCCCTGGTCAACGAGATGACCCGGTTCTGCCACGAGCTGGGCATCGACCTGTGGGACGTCATCGACGCCGCCAAGTCCAAGCCGTTCGGCTTTCAGGCCTTCTATCCCGGACCAGGGGTCGGCGGGCACTGCATACCGATCGACCCCAACTACCTCTCGCACAACGTGCGGGCCCGGCTGGGCTACCCGTTCCGGTTCGTTGAGCTGGCCCAGGAGATCAACTCCGGCATGCCGGCGTATGTCGTGCACCGGGCCCAGGACATCCTCAACGACCTCGGCAAGCCGCTGAAGAACTCGGTGGTCCTGCTGCTCGGGGTCACCTACAAGCCCAACATCGCCGACCAGCGGGAGAGTCCGGCGGTGCCGTTGGCCCGCCAGCTCGTCTCCAAGGGCGCGCAGGTGCGCTACCACGATCCGCACGTCAGCCACTGGGGCGCGCTGGGTGACGCCGCCGGCCGGGTCGAGGACGCCGCGGCCGGAGTCGCCGAGGCGGACCTGACGATCCTGGTGCAGAACCACCGCGACTACGACGTCGACGCGTTGGCTGCCGGGGCCCAGGCCTTCTTCGACACCCGCGGGGTCGCTGCAGCGGGTGAGAAGGTCTCCCGGCTGTGACCCTGCTGGGCGGTCCTGACCACCAGGGTTCCGTCCCCGGCCCGGACCAGGCCGATGCGGCTGCGCTCGCGCAGCAGCACGGGCTGGATCTGGTCGGTGTGCGGCCCCCGTTGGGCGCCTACCTGCGAGACCTGTGGCGGCACCGCAGCTTCCTGCTGACGATGGCCTCGGCCGACTTCATCTCGAGGCATCAGCAGAGCTTCCTCGGCCAGATCTGGCTGCTGCTCAACCCGCTGTTGCAGGGGGGCGCCTACTACCTGATCTTCGGGGGCATCATCCTGGACACCCGCAGGGGAGCCGAGGGCAACTACATCGGCTTCCTGCTCGTCGGGCTGTTCATGTTCCTGTTCATCGCCTCCGGGATCAACAACGGCGCCAAGGCGCTGACCGGCAACATGGGGCTGGTCCGGGCGCTGCGCTTCCCGCGGGTGATCCTGCCGATCGCGGTCACCCTGACCGAGCTGTTCGCCGCCCTGCCGGCCTTCGCCGTGGCCCTGCTCGTCGTCGTGCTCACCGGGGAGCAGCCGACCTGGGCCTGGTTGCTCTACCCGGTGGCCATCCTGATCGCGTTCGTGATGACGTGCGGCATCTCGATGCTCGCCGCGCGCCTGGTGTATGTGGTGCGCGACCTGGCCAACCTGGTGCCCCTGATCACCCGGGTTCTGCGCTACACCAGCGGGGTGTTCTTCGTGATCTCGGCCAACGCCACTGGGTGGCTGGGCCTCGTGCTGATGTATCAGCCGGTGGCTGCCGCGCTGAGCATCATCCGGGAGCCCGTGCTGCGTGAGTTCCCGCTGGACGGGTCGATCTGGGCGGTGGCTACGGGCTGGGCAGTGCTGTTCTTCGTCTCCGGTTTGGTCGTCTTCTGGCGGGGTGAGGCGACCTATGGCCGGCAGTGAGGTCCCGGCGGTCATCGCCTCCCACGTCGACATCCGCTACACGGTCTACGGCGCGGGCTCCGCGACGCGCGAGGAGGAGCCGGTCAAGGTGTTGGACCGGCTGGTGCACCGGGCCCGCACCCAAGTCGGCACGAGGCAGGTGCACGCGGTCAAGGACGTGTCGTTCGTCGCGCACCAGGGAGAGTCGATCGGGCTGATCGGGCGCAACGGCTCGGGCAAGTCCACCCTACTGCGCTCGATCGCCGGGCTGATCCCGGCGAGCAGCGGCGAGATCTATCTCAACGGCAAGGCGGCGCTGCTGGGGGTCAACGCCGTGCTGATGCGCCAGCTCAGCGGGGCCCGCAACGTGATGATCGGCGGTCAGGCGCTGGGGCTGTCCCGCCGCGAGGTGCAGGACAAGTACGACGAGATCGTGGAGTTCTCCGGGATCGGTGACTTCATCGACCTGCCGATGAGCTCCTACTCCTCGGGGATGGCGGCCCGGCTGCGCTTCGCCATCTCCACCGCGGCGGTGCCCGACATCCTGGTCGTCGACGAGGCGCTGGGCACGGGCGACGCGCTGTTCCGAGAGCGGGCAGCGCAGCGGATCGCCCAGATCCGTGACGCAGCCGGCACCATCTTCATGGTCAGTCACTCGCCGGGGGCGATTCAGAGCATGTGCGACCGGGCCCTGTGGCTCGAGCAGGGGCACCTGATCATGGATGGTCCGGCGGCCGAGGTCGGGCAGGCATATGCCGAGAAGTACCCACCGCGGACACCGCAGCGCCAGACGAAGAAGAAGACCCGCAAGCGCCGCTCCACCGGGGGCGGGGAGCCGACGCTGGGCCCACCCACGGCCTCCGGTGCCACGGCTGCTGGCGACGGTCCCGGCACCGAGGAGCCTCCCGACCAGGCACCGCAGCAGCCGCCGGCGCCCTAGGCGGCTGGGTCGGGCAGGTGCGTGATCTGGCCGGTGGGGTGTGCTCCGGATGGATCGGTCAGGTGCGTGATCGGGCCGGCGAGTGGGTCAGGGGCGGCCCATGCCGACGTAGGTCCAGCCCGCTGCGCGGTAGGCCGCGCGGTCCAGGGCGTTGCGTCCGTCGATGATCAGGCGCCGGTCGACGTGCTTGCCGAGCTCGGCAGGGTCGAGGTCGCGGAACTCGCGCCACTCGGTCAGGTGCAGCACCACCTCGGCACCGGCCATCGCGTCGAGCACCGACTCGGCATAGTGCAGGGTCGGGAAGACCTTGGCTGCGTTGGGCATGGCCCAGGGGTCATAGACGCTGACCGAGGCGCCGGCCAAGTGCAGGGAGCCGGCGATCGACAGGGCCGGGGAGTCGCGCACGTCGTCGGAGTCGGGCTTGAAGGCCGCCCCCAGGATTGCGACCCGTCTGCCCACCAGAGCGCCGACCTGTTTGCGCACCATCTGCACCACGTGCTCGCGGCAGCGCAGGTTGATGGCGTCGACCTCGGTCAGGAAGGCCACCGAGGCCGAGGCCCCCAGCTCGCCCGCGCAAGCAACGAAGGCGCGGGTGTCCTTGGGCAAACAGCCGCCGCCGCAACCGATCCCGGCGTTGAAGAACTTGTGCCCCATCCGCTCTT
>NZ_JBPCKQ010000089.1:0-16945 GCF_051004135.1 Ornithinimicrobium sp. | reverse complement strand
ACCCGCCCGCGGCGTACTTCCACCGGGCATCGAAGGCGAACCGGTCCACCGCCTCCCGGTCGCTGCACCCCTCGATCCGCTGCAACACCATCACCACCGCCACCACCATCGGCGGCACACTGCGCCGCCCCACATCGGTGAACAAGTCCGCGAACATCTCATCCGGAAACAGCCGGTAGCACTCCCGGTGCAACAACCCATAGATCGACTCCGGCGCCACCCGCGGCTCGCAGTACCCGACCGTGGAACGGAACAAGTCCGCCTGCCTCGGCGTGATCCCCAACGTCATGACTCAACCCGCGGTCGATATGTCAGCGCCATAGGCACATCCTCCCGGGGCAGCCCAACCCGCCACGGGACCGCCACGCGGCAAAAAACACCAGCCACCTAGAGCGACCAGCCACTGCTCGGACCACTGCCGCAGCGTCATACTCGCGGCCGCGGCGCGCTCGCCCTGGGCCTTGCGGACGGCTCGACGCTCAGCAGGCGGCACGAAGAGGCCACGGGCAACGTCGGCCCTGGCGATGTTCAGCGCGGCCTTGGCATCGCCGAGGGTGTCGAACATGCCGAGGGCGACGGTACGCCCCTCGTGGTCCATCCTGACCCGATAGCGGCCTCGGTAGAGGGAGAGTCCCCGAGGCAGCTTCGAGAGCGAGGCCATGCGTCCTCCAGGTGTGCCAGGTGCTGTTCGTGCCGGGCTTTAAACCGAAACCGTGACAGCAGTGTGACAGAAATTTTGCTGTCACATGCCTAGACGTGCACAGTCCTGCTCAACAAGAAGGACGATTTGATCGCGCATCGCTACACGTCAGATGGGGTCTTACCTGCGAAAACAGAGAGGCATCGCCCTTGAGAGGGTGAGTGACGGGACTTGAACCCGCGACATCCGCGACCACAACGCGGCGCTCTACCTGCTGAGCTACACCCACCATGCGCCGTCTGCAGCATCGAGCCGTTCAGGCAACGCCGACCATCGTACCTGCTGGGCGGTCGTGCTCCGGACCACTTCAGCCGGCCCGCAGCGGTGTCTGGGCGGTTACTTCTCGAGCCGCCCCTCCGCGGCCTTGATTCGGATGCCCCGCATCTTGCGGACACGCTCCTGCTCCGCTTCCTCCTTCTTGACGACCCCTGAGCTGTCCCGGGGCGGCAGCTGGATCTCGTGCTCGGCCGGCAGCCCGGAGCGCAGCTGACGGCTGCGCTCCAGCTCGGAGTCGATCTCAGCCCCCAGGATGAGCACGATATTGGTGATCCACAGCCAGACCAGAAGCACGATCACTCCGGCCAGGGCGCCGTACGTGGCGTCGTAGGACTTGGATTGGGACACGTAGAACCCGAACCCGGCAGTCGCGATACCCCAGACCACGATGGCCATCAGCGCGCCCGTGCTGAACAGCCGAAGCTTCGGATACTTGACGTTGGGGGTGCCCCGGTAGAGCAGGCCCACGATCCCGACCACCACGAGGAACATCACCGGCCACTTCGCAATGCCCCAGACGGTGACGGCCGTGCTCCCGAGCCCGACGACGTTGCCCACCGCCTCGACGATGCCGCCGGTGAACACCAGTGAGAAGGCCACCAGCATCACCAAGACCAGCACGATCAGGGTGATCAGCACCATCCATGGCCGCAGCTTCCAGATCGGCCGGCCTTCCTGCACCCCGTAGACCTTGTTCATCGCCCGCGAGAAGGCGTTGACGTAGTTGGAGGCGGCGAAGAGCGCCCCGGCGAGACCGAGGATCAGGCCCAGGCTCGCCCCGTCGACGTCCTGGAGGTTGTCGATGTAGTCACCGATCGTCGTCAAGGAGTCGCCACTGACGCCCAGCTCGCCGAGCACATCGAGCAACGCCCGGGTGGTGTCCGAACCCTGGCCGAAGACACCGAGCAGTGAGGTCAACGCGATGATGGCCGGGAAGAGCGACAGCACCGCGTAGTAGGTCAGCGTCGCCGCGATGTCCGGACCGCCGTCCTCCAAGAACTCGGCGAACCCCCGCTTGAGGGAGTTGACCACGTCGGGCTTGGCGGTGACCCGCCGGGGCGCGGGAGTGGAGGTGCTCACGAGAGCCCAGTGTGCCGCATACCCAGGGACGGATCCGCAAGGCAGAAGGAGTGCGCCAACAGGGACTCGAACCCCGAACCCGCTGATTAAGAGTCAGCTGCTCTGCCAATTGAGCTATTGGCGCGACAGCGCAGAAGACTAGCACCGGGCCCCCGGCACACGAAATCAGTTCGGTGTCGGCGAGGATGGCCCCATGCGCGCCCTCGTCAAGACCCACGCCGGCCCCGGGCTCGAGCTGATCGAGGTGCCGGAGCCCTCCCCGGCCGAGGGCGAGGTCAAGATCCGGGTGCTGCGGGCAGGGTTGTGCGGCACCGACCTGCACATCGAATCCTGGGACGACTGGGCCGCCTCGATGCTGGCACCGCCACTGATCGTGGGCCACGAGCTCTACGGCGAGATCGTCGAGCTCGGTGCGAGCGCGCCGCAGGGCGCCGGCAAGTACGACCTGGCCGTCGGCATGCGCGTCTCGGTCGAGGGGCATGTGATCTGCGGGGTATGCCGCAACTGCCGGGCGGGGCGTCAGCACATGTGCGTGCGCACCTCCAACCTGGGCGTCAACCGCGACGGGGCGTTCGCCGACTACGTCTGCGTTCCGCATACCAACGTCTGGGCCCAGCCCGATGACATCGACGCCGACCTCGGCGCGGTCTTCGACCCGCTCGGCAACGCCGTGCACACCGCGCTGAGCTTCCCGATGAGCGGCGACGACGTGCTGATCACCGGCGCCGGCCCCATCGGGGTGATGGCCGTGGCCATCGCCCGGCACATCGGGGCCCGGTATGTCGTGGCCACCGACGTCTCGGACTACCGGCTCGACCTGGCGCTGGCCGCCGGGGCCGACCGCGTGGTCAACGTGACGCGAGACCGGGTGGCGCCGGTGCAGACCGACCTGGGCATGGCCGAGGGGTTCGACGTCGCGCTGGAGATGTCCGGCCATCCGTCGGCGATGACCGAGCTGATCGACAACTGCACGCACGGCGCCAAGATCGCGATGCTGGGACTGCCCGGCGGGCCGTTCGCCATCGACTGGGGTCCGGTGATCACCCGGATGCTGACGATCAAGGGCATCTACGGCCGCGAGATGTATGACACGTGGTACCGGATGACCTTCATGATGCAGACCTCACCGGTGCTGCGCGACCGCATCCGGGCGGTCATCACCCACCGCTACCCAGCGGACCGCTGGGACGAGGCCTTCGCCGCCGCTCGCTCGGGCGAGTGCGGCAAGGTCGTCATGGACTGGAGCTGAAGGAGACACCCAATGTATGCCGTGAAGCAGGAGCTGGCCGCCGAGCTGCAGCAGATCCGCGACGACGGGCTCTACAAGCAGGAGCGCCAGATCACCACGCCGCAGTCCGCGCACATCGCCACCACGGCCGGTGAGGCGCTGAACTTCTGCGCCAACAACTACCTCGGGCTCGCCGACCACCCCGACGTCGTCGCGGCGGCCCACGACGCCCTGGACGAGTGGGGCTTCGGGATGGCCTCGGTGCGCTTCATCTGCGGCACCCAGACCCAGCACCGCGAGCTGGAGACCCGGCTCGCCGAGTTCTCCGGCACGCCGGACGCGGTGCTCTTCGCCTCCTGCTTCGACGCCAACGGCGGCACCTTCGAGGTGCTGTTCAGCGCCGAGGACGCGATCATCTCCGACGCGCTCAACCACGCCTCGATCATCGACGGTGTCCGGTTGTCCAAGGCCCGGCGGTTCCGCTACGCCAACCGCGACATGGACGACCTGCGCACCCAGCTCGAGGCGGCGCAGGAGGGCGGGGCCCGCCGGATGGTGGTGGTCACCGACGGCGTGTTCTCGATGGACGGCTACTACGCGCCGCTGAGTGAGATCTGCGACCTGGCCGAGGAGTTCGGCGCGATGGTCTTCGTCGACGACTGCCACGCGACCGGCTTCGTCGGCGAGGGCGGCCGCGGCACCGCCGAGCACTGCGGTGTCCTCGGCCGCGTGGACATCATTACCGGCACCCTCGGCAAGGCGCTGGGCGGTGCCAGCGGCGGGTATGTCGCAGCGCACCCCGAGATCGTGGAGCTGCTCAAGCAGCGGGCCCGGCCCTACCTGTTCTCCAACGCGGTCGCCCCCTCGGTCGTCGCCGGATCACTGAAGGCCCTCGAGATCGCCCGCGACGCCTCGGCCCCCCGCGAGCAGCTACGCGCCAACACCGAGCTGTTCCGGTCGCTGATGACCGAAGCCGGCTTCGAGCTGCTGCCGGGCAGCCACCCGATCACCCCGGTAATGTTCCCCGGCGACGACGGTGCCCGTCGGGCCGCGCAGATCGCCGACGCCATGCTCGCCCGCGGGGTCTACGTCATCGCGTTCAGCTATCCGGTCGTGCCCAAGGGCCAGGCCCGGATCCGGGTGCAGCTGTCGGCCGCGCACAGCGAGGACGACGTGCGGGCCTGCGTGGACGCGTTCGTGGTCGCCCGGGACGAAGTCGACTGACCCACCCGACCGTTGTGCGCGCAGGATCCCTGGCAAATGGGAGCTCGAGGGCGCAGACTCCCCAGCGAGTCAAAGCCAGCCGGACCGGCGAAAGGCCCGGTACAGGCTGACGCAGATCACGGCCATCAGGACCAGCACCGCGGGGTAACCCCAGGTCCAGGTCAGACCAGGCATGTTCTCGAAGTTCATGCCGAAGATCCCGGCGAGCAGGGTGGGCACCGCAGCGATCGCGACCCAGGCACTGATCTTGCGCATGTCGTCGTTCTGCTGCACGCCGATCTGAGCCAGGTGGGCGTTGAGCACGTCGGTGAGCAGACCGTCGTAGGTGTCGATGTGGTCGACCACCTGGATCAGGTGGTCGGCGACATCGCGGAACTGCAGCCGCAGCTCGACCGACTCGATGGGACTCCGCTCACCATGCAGCCACTGCACCGGGCGGAGCAGGGGTGCGGCCGCGCGTCGGAACTCCAGCACCTCGCGCTTCAACAGGTAGATCGTGGACGACTTCGCCCTGTCCCCGGTGGTGAAGACCGTCTCCTCGATCTGCTCCAGGTCGCGCAGGACCTCGATGTCGATGGCTCGGTAGGTGTCCACGATGGCGTCCAGCACGGCGTGGAAGACCGCGGCGGCCCCGTTGTCGATCATCGTCTGCGGGTTGTGCTCCAGCTCGTGGCGCACCCCGACCAGCGGGGCGGCCTCCCCGCGCCGGATGGTGACCACGAAGTTATCAGCGAAGAAGATCATCACCTCCCCGGTCTCGATGTCCGAGGTGCTCTCGACGTAGCGCAACGTCTTCAGGACGGCGAAGACAGTCTGGTCGTAGTGCTCCACCTTGACCCGTTGGTGACCGTTCACGGCGTCCTCGACCGCCAGCGAGTGCAGTCCCAGATCGTGTCTGACGCCGTCGAACTCGCTGTCGGTCGGGTCCTTCAGACCGATCCAGACGAAGCCGGTGCGCTCGCCGGACGCCAGCGACGACAACGCCTCGGACAGGTCGGGGCAGGGTAGGCGCCGCCCTTCGGAGTAGAGCGCCTGATCGACGATCATGATGACTGACTCCTCACAGGTAGAGCCCGGTGCGGCCGTCCTCGACCCGCTCGGCGGCCACCGCATGGATGTCGCGCTCACGCAGCAGGACGTATGCCGTGCTGCCGAGCTCGACCTCGGCGCGGTCCTCCGGGTCGAACAGGACGCGGTCATCGAGCTCCACCTGACGCACGTGCTGGCCGGTGGCCACGACCCGCGCCCAGGACAGCCGCTTGCCCACGGACGCCGTGGCCGGGATGACGATGCCACCACCGGAGCGCCGTTCGCTGTGCTCGTCCTCGGTGACGACCAGCACCCGGTCGTGCAACATCCGGATCGGCAGCCTGCCGGGCTCGCTCATCGGCGCGGCGAGTCTCAGCCGCGGTAGAAGGCCCGGCGGGCCAGGCCCAGCACGAGCGCCACTGCGGCAACCGCCCCCAAGGCCTGGGCGACCAGCTCGAGCCGGATGCTCCCGTCCTCGTTGCGGACGGTCCCGTCCACCTTGGCCTTCAGCTGGGCCTTCTGCGCGTCGAGCTTCTCCGTGCCCCGTCGCTTGATCTCCTCCGGGCTGGCCCGGAACGCGAGCTCATCGACGGTGCGGGCGAGGCGGTCCCGGCTGGCGGAAAGATCGGCCTCGATCTCCTCGGTGGAGCGCGTCGCCTTCGTGTCGGCCATGTGCCGTCCCTTCGTATGCAGGTCTGCTGGGGGCTACCTGATCAACAGGTAGCAGTCGCCTGAGACGATAACGCAGAACACCACCCCACGAGTCCTCAGGAGGCTCCGCATGCCGCGACTCGAGGTCGGGCAGCCCGCACCCGGCTGGACTCTCCCGGACCAGCACGGCAACAACGTCTCGCTGAGCGACTATGCAGGCCGGGACCTGATCATCTACTGCTACCCCGCGGCGATGACCCCCGGCTGCACCACCCAGGCGGGTGACTTCCGCGACAACCTGGCGGTCTTTGAACAGCGCGGGTATGCCGTGGTCGGCATCTCACCCGATGCCCCGGCCAAGCTGGCCGCCTTCGTGGCGCAGGAGGACCTGACCTTCCCCGCCCTGTCCGACGCCGACCGAAGCGTGCTCACCGCCTACGGCGCCTACGGGGAGAAGAAGCTCTACGGCAAGACCGTGACCGGTGTCATCCGGTCCACCCTCGTCGTGGACGGCACCGGCACGGTCCGGCTGGCGAAGTACAACGTCCGCGCCACAGGGCACGTCGCGTCACTGGCTCGAGCACTCGGCGTCACCCTGGTTTGACCGGTTGCGCCGCTCCTCGTCCCCGACCCGGGTGGCACCCGAGCCCTCGACGCGGGCGGAGCGGTCGACCTGCTCGGCGTCGAGACCCCGGAAGCGCCGCACGCTGTAGACCACGAGCACGAGCCCGATGATCCCGCCGGCGATGATGCTCGCCGCGGTGGCCCAGCCGCCCGGCAGCCACCATGGCTCGCCGACCGGCCACCAGTCCGGGACCGGGGGCTGCAACCCGTAGACCACGCCGACGCCTATGACGATGCAGGCCGACAGTGCGCTGAAGACGATGCGCGGCCAGGTCGCGACCCCCTCACGAGCCGCCTGGAGGGCCCGTCGCTTGACCGGCTCGACCTGACGCTCGGCCCAGGTGTACTGCTGGGACAGCACGACGATGCCGGCGAAGAGGGTCAGCAGCCCGGGACCGGGCAGCACGAGAGCGGCGATGCCCACCACGACCAGGGTCCAGCCAAGGACCTCCAGCCCCGTGCGGCGCAACACGCCGCGCACTCTGCTCCGACTGCTCACGAGACCAAGCATGTCATGGTATAGCGGGAGCACCATCGGTCGAAGGGACGACATACGATCGTCGCGCACGCGCTCGTGGTGGAACTGGTAGACACGCAGGATTTAGGTTCCTGTGCCTACGGGCGTGCGGGTTCGAGTCCCGCCGAGCGCACGCGAGGCCGGCTGTCAGACCGGTGAGGTCCTCCGGGTGCCCGCTCAGGGCTCCTCGGTGGGATGCACGAGCAGCCCGTGGTGGGCGATGCCCGGGCGCAGCACCTGCCAGTCCCGGCCCCAGCCGCGGGCCTCGGCCTGCACCAGGTCGGCGAGGTCGGTGCGGACCAGCGCGAGCACGCTGGGCCCGGCCCCGGAGACGACCGCCGCGTGCCCGAGGGCGCGCAGGGTGTCGACGGCGGCCATCGAGCCGGGGTATGCCGGGCGTCGCTGCTCCTGGTGCAGCCAGTCGCAGGTGGCGTCCCACAGCACACTCGGGTCGGTGGTCAGCGCGTGCACGAGCAGCGCGGACCGTCCTGCCTGGTGGACGGCGTCCTGGCGCAGGACGTGGGTGGGCAGCACAGCGCGGGCCGTCGACGTGGCCAGCCGGTCACCGCGGGGCACGAGCACGACCGGCTCGATGTCCTGGCGGACACTGAGGTGCACGGTGCGCACGACCTGCGCAGTCGGCATCCACGACACCGTCAAGCCGCCGTAGGCACTGGCCGAGGAGTTGTCCGGGTGGCCCTCCCACACGCCGGCGTGGGTGTTGACCAGCCGTAGCGTCGCCGTGGACAGGCCCTCCCGTGCGAGCAGTGCGAAGCCCAGCCCCAGCCCGCCCACGACGGCGGCCGCCGAGGACCCGAGGCCCGCCGACATCGGGATGACGTTGGCGCAGCGCAGGTGCAGCCCCAGCCCGCGTCGCGCCAGGTCGTCGAGCCAGCCGACCCCGCTGATCTCCAGGGCCTGCCGCAGCGCCCGCGCCACCAGGTGGCTCTCGTCGCGAGCCAGCTCAGCCGCGCCCTCCCCGTGCAGCTCGAGCTGCAGTCCGGGCTCGGCGGTGAGGGTGACCGCATACTCGTCGCGCAGTCCCAGCCCCAGCCCCATCGTATCGAAGCCGGGCCCGAGGTTGGCGGTGCTGGCCGGCACCCGGACCCGCACGGTGCGGCCTGGGTGAAGCCAGACGTCGGGGGCGAGCTGCATCGTCGCGCCGCTCACTCCTGCAGCCCGAGCGCCTGCGCGGCGCTGACCGCGTCGACCGAGACGCGGGTCGGCTCGATGTCGGAGCCGTCGGCCATCCGCAGCGCCCACTGCGGGTCCTTGAGCCCGTGTCCCGTCACCGTGCAGACCACGGTTGCCTCCGCGGGCACTCGACCGGCCTGGGCCATCGTGAGCAGCCCGGCGACCGAGGCCGCCGAGGCCGGCTCCACGAAGATGCCCTCCCGCGCCGACAGCAGCCGGTGCGCCTCCAGGATCTGCTCGTCGGTGACCGCCGCGATCACCCCGCCGGACTCCTCGCGCGCGTCGATCGCCTGCTGCCACGACGCCGGGTTGCCGATCCGGATGGCCGTGGCCAGGGTGTCGGGGTGGTCCACCGGGTGGCCCAGCACGATCGGCGCCGAGCCGGCCGCCTGGAAGCCCCACATGACGGGGCGGTGGGTGGCCGGTCCGGGCTGCTCGGCGTCCTGGGTGTACTCGCCGTAGCCCTTCCAGTAGGCCGTGATGTTGCCGGCGTTGCCGACCGGCAGGCAGTGGATGTCCGGGGCGTCGCCGAGCACGTCGACCACCTCGAAGGCTGCCGTCTTCTGCCCTTGGATGCGGGCGGGGTTGACCGAGTTGACCAGCTCGACCGGGTAGGCCTCGGCGAGCTTGCGGGCCAGCGTCAGGCAGTCGTCGAAGTTGCCGTCGACCTGCAACAACGTGGCACCGTGCGCGATCGCCTGGGACAGCTTGCCCATGGCGATCTTGCCGTCGGGCACCAGCACACCGCAGGTCATCCCGGCCTTGGTCGCGTAGGCGGCGGCGCTCGCGCTGGTGTTGCCGGTGGAGGCGCAGATGACCGCCTGCGCACCCTTGTGGGCGGCCTGCGAGATGGCCGTGGTCATCCCGCGGTCCTTGAACGAGCAGGTCGGGTTGAGCCCCTCGTACTTGATGTGCACCTGCGCGCCGACCCGCTCGGACAGGTGCTCGGCCGGGATCAGCGGGGTGCCCCCCTCGCGCAGCGTGACCACGGTGGAGGTCAACGACTCCGGGAGCCGATCGGCATACTCGCGGATGACGCCGCGCCACTGCTGGACCATGGGTTCCTTCGGGATGGGGGTATGCGGTCAGCCGACCGGTGCGAGCGCCTGCGCCAGGTCGGTGGCCAGGGCTCGGAAGGCCGCACCACGGTGGGAGACGGCGTGCTTCTGCGCCGAAGAGTACTGCGCCAGGGTCCGGCCGTCGGGCAGCTCCAGCAGCGGATCGTAGCCGAAGCCGCCACTGCCCCGGGGCGCGCGGGTGAGCACCCCGCGCACACTGCCCTCGCGGACGATCTCGGTGCCGTCGGGGGTGACCAGCGCGGCGGCGCACACGAAGCCGGCGCCGCGGTGCTCCTCGGGGACGTCGGCGAGCTGGGCGAGCAGCAGCTCGTTGTTGGCGCTGTCCTTGGATGTCGTGTCCTTGGCTGGGCCGCCGACCCCGGACCAGCGCGCGCTGAACACCCCGGGACTGCCGCCGAGCACGTCGACGGCCAGGCCGGAGTCGTCGGCAAGGGCCGGCAGCCCGGTGGCCTGGACCGTGGCCCGGGCCTTGAGCAGCGCGTTGGCGGCGAAGGTGACCCCGGACTCCACGACCTCGCCCACCTGGGGGAAGTCCTCGACGCCGACCAGGCTCAGTCCGGTGCGGTGCAGCGCGTCGGCCAGGATCTCGCGCAGCTCGACCACCTTGTGCGCGTTGCGGGTGGCCAGGACCAGGCGGGGGTCCGCGGTCCGCAGGGAGGACTGACTCACCGCAGCACCGCGCCCGCGGCGTGTGCGTCGGAGCCCCCGATGTCGTCGGCACCCAGCGCCGCCGCCTGCCGGGCGACCAGCTCGGCGCACCCGTCGGTGGCCAGGTCCAGCAGCTCGTCGAGCATCTCGCGGTCGAACGGCACACCTTCTGCCGTGCCCTGCACCTCGACGAAGCGGCCGTCGCCGGTCATCACGACGTTCATGTCCGTCTCGGCGGTGGAGTCCTCGGGGTAGTCCAGGTCGAGCACCGGCTCACCGTTGACGATGCCGACGCTCACAGCGGCCACGGACCCGGTGATCGGCTCGGCCTTGCGGGCGATCCACCCCTTGGCGCGGGCGGTCTCGACGGCGTCGACGAGCGCGACGTAGGCGCCGGTGATGGCGGCGGTGCGGGTGCCACCGTCGGCCTGCAGGACGTCGCAGTCGAGCTGGATGGTGTTTTCGCCCAGCTCCTTGAGGTCGACCACGGCGCGCAGGCTGCGCCCGATCAGCCGGGAGATCTCATGGGTGCGTCCGCCGATGCGCCCCTTGACCGACTCGCGGTCGCTGCGGGTGTTGGTGGACCGGGGCAGCATGGCGTACTCCGCGGTGGTCCAACCCTGACCACTGCCCTTGCGCCAGCGTGGCACGCCTTGGCTGAACGAGGCGGCGCACAGCACCCGGGTGCGGCCGAACTCGACCAGCACGCTGCCCTCGGCGTGGTCCAGCCAGTTGCGGGTGATCCGCACCTCACGCAGCTGGTCGGTTGTGCGTCCGTCGTGGCGGCGTCCGGTCTCGGGGGTCGCAGTCATGGCCCCAGGCTATCTGCGTCCGCTCACGCCACCGTCACGTCGATGGTGTGCCAGCCGGTGGCGCCGTCGGGTGCGGGCGGCGCCAGGTCCGGGGTCTGGGTCTCCCCATCCTTGTTGGTCGCTCGCACCACGATGGTGTGCTCGCCCGACGTGGCGTCCCACGGCAGCCGCCACTGCCGCCAGGTGTCGGCGCTCACGGCGTCGGCGAGCTCGGCCTCCTGCCACTGGCCACCGTCCACGCGCACCTCGACCCGCTCGATGCCGGTCTGCTGGTCCCACGCGACCCCGGCGATCACGGTGCTGCCGGACTGCACCGTGCTCCCGCCGCGAGGCACGTCGATGCGGGACTGCACCTTGATCGGTCCGCGCGGGCTCCACCCGCGGGGCGTCCAGTAGCCCTGGTCCTGGTCGAACCGGGTGACCTCCAGGTCGACCACCCACTTGGTCGCCGAGACGTAGCCGTAGAGACCGGGCACGACCATCCGCACGGGGAAGCCGTGCTCGGCGGGCAGCGGCTCGTCGTTCATCCCCACGGCCAGGATCGCGTCACGGTCGTCGGTGAGGGCCTCCAGCGGGGTGCCCGCGGTGAAGCCGTCGGCGCTGGTGGACAGCACCATGTCGGCGTCGCCCTGCACCCCGGCGCGCGACAGCAGCTCGCGGATCGGCAGTCCCGTCCACCGGGCGTTGCCGATCAGGTTGCCACCGACCTCGTTGGACACACAGCACAAGGTGACGACGGTGTCGATGAGCTCCTCGTCGAGCAGCTCGTCGAAGGTCAGCTCGACCTCGGTGTCGACCATGCCGTGCACCCGGATGCTCCAGGTCCCGGGGTCGACCTGCGGGACCGAGAGCGCGGTGTCGATGCGATAGAACGTCTCGTTGGGCGTGACGTAGGACGCGAGGCCGTCGATCTCGAAGTCGGCGTCGGCCGGGATGGTCACCGGGGTGCGCGAGCCTCCGGTGGCCACGCGGCCTCTCAGGTCCGCCCGGGCCGCCTCGACGACCTGAGCGGCCTGGCCCAGGGTGCGTCCGAGATACATGCCGGCAGCGCCCAGCACGGTCAGACCGGCACCCCAGACCAGCACGCCCCGGCGGCTCGGGCTCGACTGTGTGGAGTCGGCGGCCGCACCGGCCGCCCCGCTCGACCGCGCCGCCCCTCGGGCCAGCCAGGCCAGCACGCCGAGGCCGGCCAGGGTGCCGAGCACGGTCGGCGCCACGTCGAGCGCGGCCGCGTTGGGGCGGGTCAGGACCGCGAGGCTGCCCACCACCCCCACGAGCGCAAACAGGACCAGACCGGTGGTGCGCCACCGGGTCGTCACGACGCCGAGGACGGCGCAGACCAGGGCCAGCGTCGCGCCCATCCCGACGAACAGCGCGATCTTGTCGGCGGTGCCGAACAGGTCGACGGCGAGGTCCTTCAGCCAGGGCGGGGTGCGGTCGACGAAGCCACCGCCGACCGCGAGCAGCGGCGAGGGGGTGCCCCCGGCGTTGCCAGAACGCGCGAGCGCCAGCGCCAGCAGCTCGGCCACGCCGAGGGTGACCGCCCCTGCGGCGATCCCGGCCAGCGGGGCACCGATACGTGAGGACATGAGGTCCAGTCTCTCAGTCATCGAAGCATCCACTCCTGACGGAAGGGTGACGATGCCGTCACGGTGTGCTCCGCGTCGGCTCAACAGGACTTCGTATGCCGGGCCCGCCGCGGATGGCGGGGCGCTACAGCTCCAAGCGCAGACCCGGCTCGGCGAGCTCGACCGGCGCCCTGCCGCACCACACCTGCGCGGCCTGCGCCCGGCATACCTCGGGGTCGTTCCAGGCGGGGAGATGGGTGAGCATCAGCCGGCGCACGCCGCCGGCTGCGACGGCGGCCTCGGCGGCCCGCCGCCCGGTCAGGTGCACCCCACGCTCGGTGTCGCGGTCCTCGACGAAGGCGCACTCCGCCAGCACCAGGTCGGCCCGGCTCATCAGCGGGGCCAGGGCGTCACAGCTGTCGGTGTCACCGGTGTAGGCCAGCGTGACCGCGCCGGCGCTCACCCGGAACCCGAACGCCGGGACCGGATGGCGCACGGCATACGGGGTGATCCGGAACGGCCCGATGGCGACCTCCCGGCGGTCGTGCAGCTCGACGAAGGCGAAGCTGTCCTCGACGGACTCCCCGTGCTCGACGCCGTGCGCACGCGCAAGGCGGTCGGCGGCACCGGGCGGGGCGTGCACCGGCAGTCGACCGCTGACCTGCCCGCTTGGATGGTGGGTGCGCATGACATGCAACCCGGTGAGGTCCAGGCAGTGGTCGGGGTGCAGGTGGGTGAGCAGGACGGCGTCGAGCGCCAACGGGTCGGTATGCCGTTGCAGCGGGCCCAGCGCACCACTGCCGAGGTCAAGCAGCACACTCCAGGTGCGACCCGCCTGCTCGGCCTGCACCAGGTAGCAGCTGGCGGGACTGTCGGGCCCGGGGAAGGACCCGGCGCAGCCCACGACGCTCAGGCGCACCTACTCATCCATCCTGCCCACGAAGGCCTGGTGCACGCGCTCGACCTCGGGACCCAGGAATCGGCGGGCCAACGGGGTGAAGCCGTGTGGGTCACCCGTGGTGAGGAACTGGTGCGTCGGCTCCCCCTGGTCCTCGGGGCGCAGCTGCCCGGTGTCGGTGAGCACCTTGAACAGCTCGGCGGCGGTGGCCTCGGCGGAGGAGACAAGGGAGACGCCGTCACCCAGGATGTAGCTCAGCGCCGAGGTGAGCAGGGGGTAGTGGGTGCAGCCCAGGATCAGCGTGTCGATCTCGGCGGCCTGCAGCGGCGCTAGATAGGCCCGGGCGGTCTCGATCACCTCGGGGCCGCTGGTCGTGCCCTCCTCGACGAACTCCACGAACCGGGGGCACGGCTGGCTGAGCACCTCGACGTGCGGCGGCGCGGCGGCGAAGGTGTCGAGGTAGGCCTTGGACTGGTGGGTGGCCTGGGTGGAGATCACGGCGACCCGGCCGGTCCGGGTGACCGCCATCGCGCGGCGGACCGCGGGCCGGATCACCTCGACCACCGGCACGTCGTAGCGCTCGCGCGCATCGGCCAGCATGGCCGCCGAGGCCGAGTTGCAGGCGATGACCAGCGCCTTGACGCCGTGGTCCACCAACCGGTCCAGACACTCCAGGGCGTAGTGCCGCACCTCCGCAATCGGCCGGGGGCCGTAGGGGGCGCGGGCGGTGTCGCCGAGGTAGAGCACCGACTCGTGCGGCAGCTGGTCGAGCACCTCGCGGGCCACGGTGAGACCACCGAAGCCGGAATCGAAGATGCCGATCGGGGAGTCGGTCACACCTTGCAGATTACGCGCCGACCCCGACTTCGGCGCGACCACCTGGGCTGGCGCACCCTCCTCGATGTTCGCGCTCGGCTCATCCAGCTGATCCTCCAGGACTGGGCAGCCGGTGGGCACTCCCCGTCGGCGCGCGCCGCAGCCCGCGCCTCCCTCGGCGGATCGCTGCCCGGCTCCTCCGCGCTCTACCGCAGGAGCGAGGACTGGCCGGAGTGATCGTCGCCGACGCGAGCTGGATCATCGCCCTGAGGGATCCGTCCGACCCGCACCACGACGTAGCGACGCGGATGAATCTGGAGGCACTAGACGAAGGGGTGCTCCTCCACCCGGTGACCTTCGCCGAGTGCCTCGTGGGACCCGCGATGCTGGACCGGCTGGACGAGGCGGCCGCCAGTCTGCGCGCAGCCGTCGAGGTCACTGACGTCGATCGCGAGGCACCCCTGCGCTGGGCCCGCTTGCGAGCGAGCACCCGACTGCGCCTTCCCGACGCCGTCGTCCTGGGCACGGCCCTGTCCCACGGGGCCAGGACCGTGCTTACCTTTGATCAGCGACTCGCCGACGTCGCTGCCGCCCACGGCATCGGGGTGCACAGCCCCGACCCGTGAGCTCAGTCGGCGCGGACGAACGGGTTGCTCATCGCGCCGATGCCCTCGACCTCGACCTCGACCCGCTGCCCCGGCTCGACCAGGCCCACACCGGCCGGGGTGCCGGTCAGGATGACGTCCCCGGGCAGCAGCGTGAAGGCCGCCGATACGTACTCGATCAGCGCGCCCACCCCGTGCACCAGGTCGGCCGTCGTGCCGTCCTGGCGGACCTCGCCGTCGACCCGGCTGACCACCGACAGGTCGTCGATGTCCAGGTCGGTCTCGATCCACGGGCCGAGCGGGCAGAAGGTGTCCATCCCCTTGGCTCGCGCCCACTGCCCGTCGTTGCTCTGCAGGTCGCGGGCGGTGACGTCGTTGGCGACCGTGTAGCCGAGGATGGCCGTGCCGGCCTGCTCGGCGCTGACGTCCTTGCACAGCCGGCCGATCACCACCGCCAGCTCGGCCTCGTAGGAGACCTGGGTGGTCACCGACGGGATGACGACCGGGTCGTCCGGACCGCATACCGCCGTGTTGGGGATCAGGAACATCAGCGGCTCGGCGGGCACCTCGCCGCCCATCTCCGCGGCGTGGTCGGCGTAGTTCTTGCCGATCCCGATGATCTTGGAGCGCGGGATGACCGGGGCCAGCAGCCGCACCTGGTCGACCCGGTGCGTCGCGCCGGTCAGCTCGATCCGGGTGTAGAGCGGGTCGCCGCTGATCTCGGCGATCTTCTCCCCCGCCCCGTCGACGAGCCCGAACATGGGGTCATCCCCCGTGGTGAACCTGCAGATCCGCATGGGTCATACCGTAGTGCCCGCGCTGTGCTCAACGCGTCAGGAAGCCCCGGAGCTCGGACTGAAAGCCCGTCAACTCGGCCCGCAGCTCTGCCACCTTGGAGGGCACGTTGGATGCCGGGCCCTCCCAGTGCTCCAGCTCCTGGCAGATCCCGGCGAGTCGGGTGCCGCCGAGGGTCGCGCTGCTGCCCTTGAGCGAGTGCGCGGTCTGCCGTAGCCGGGTCAGGTCGCCCTCGTCGGCGGCGCTGCTGATCTCGGTCATCAGCTCGGCTGCCTGTCCCTCGAACACCTGCGCCAAGCTGAGAATGAAGTCGCCACCGGGGTCATCGAGCGACTCTTGGAGGTGCTCGAGCACCGCACGGTCCAGCGTCGGCACTTCCGGAGCCGAGGTCATGAGGAGACCGTCGACGGTGCGGCGATCCACTTCTCCAGCACCCCGGCGAGCACCTCGGCCTTCACCGGCTTGGACACGTAGTCATCCATGCCGACCGCCAGGCACTTGTCACGGTCCTCGGTCATCGCCCCTGCTGTCATTGCGATGATGGGGACGCGGCTCTGGGATCCCTGACGATCCCTGATCTCGACCGTCGCGGTGAAGCCGTCCATCACCGGCATGTGGCAGTCCATGAGCACCGCGGAGTACTCGACCGCAGAGATGGCGTGCAGCGCTTCCTCGCCGTTGGCCACCAGATCCACCTGGTAGCCCAGCTTGGTAACCATCGCCTCGGCGACCATCTGGTTCAGGGCGTTGTCCTCGACCACGAGGACCCTGCCCAGGGATACCATGGTGCCGTGCGCTTCGGGCTCCGGACGTTGCGTGAGCTTCTGACTACGAGTCATCATGCGCACCAGGCGGTCGTAGAGGTCCGAGGTGCTGACGGGCTTGTTCAGCCACTCCTCCACGCCTGCCTCGGCCGGGTCTGTGGCCTGTACCTGGCCACCCGACGTCAACATCATCATCCGCGCACCGCCGAGCACTCGATCGGAGGAGATCAGGTGTGCGAGCTGGAGGCCGGTCATCCCAGGCATGCACATGTCCAGCATCACGACCGCGTAGGGCCGGCCGGCTACGGCTGCAGCCCGCATGGCGGGCACCACGGCCTCGGGATCTGCCAGGGTCGTGGCACGGGCCCCCCAGGCGACGAGCTGGGACTCCAGTACCAGCCGGTTGGTCGCATTGTCGTCGACGACCAGCACAGGCA
>NZ_JBPCKQ010000088.1:0-7900 GCF_051004135.1 Ornithinimicrobium sp. | reverse complement strand
GATACTCCATCCGAGATGTGCGGAACGTCAGCCTCAAGACCTCCGCCAGCTCAAAACCCGGTGGATCTGGGCTGGATCGCGGTGCGCACCGCCCGTGTGGGCGGGAACTCCTGGATCGGATTGATCTTGCCGGTCGGGAGGCCATGGTGAAGGGCTGCGGCGTAACCATGGCGATGCCGCAGGGGCAAAGCTGGCCACCTCACCCGACGAGGGGATCACAGTGAACGTGGGAACCACTCCAGTGCTCCTGATCGGCCCTCGCTCCACGTGGGTCGATGTGGGAAGGCGCGTGGAACAAGCAGATGGCGACCGAGGTTCAGCGGCAGCGCCGCAAGCGACATGGTGAGGCCAACTACCGACTGGTCCGGTACAGCCCGTAACAGCCGTCCTCCCGCCGCGTCGTACCTCTTTCCTTCACCGTGCGCGACCCCTTGACGGGAGCCACGCAGTTGCTATGGTTCTGCAATCGATTGCGTTTGAGATAGCCGTTCGAGTGGTGGGAGGTTCACGGTGGGACGTCAGCTGTCGCTGGCGGTGGCTCAGGTGGGGGGTATCCAGCCGGGGGAGCGCCGTGAGGATGTGGTGGTGCGTCTGCTGGTGCTGCTGGAGGATGCGGCGGCCCGGGCGGCCCAGGTTCGTGGTCTTTCCTGAGCTGACGTTGACGACGTTCTTTCCGCGGTACTGGTTGGAGGAGCTGTCGGAGGCTGACCTGTACTTCGAGCGTGAGATGCCGAACGAGGCGGTGCAGCCGTTGTTCGATCGGGCTCGTGAGCTGGGTGTCGGGTTCTACCTGGGGTATGCGGAGCTGACAGCGGATGGGCAGCGGTTCAACACGTCCATCGTGGTCGACAGCGCTGGTGCCGTCGTGGGCAAGTACCGCAAGATCCATCTGCCTGGTCACGCTGTCCCTGTGGAGGGGGCGCCCTCGCAGCACCTGGAGAAGTACTACTTCGAGGTGGGGGATCTGGGGTTCGGCGTGTTCGACGTGGACGGGGTGTGGGTCGGGATGTGCCTGTGCAATGACCGTCGGTGGGCGGAGGTGTACCGGGTGTTGGCGTTGCAGGGCGCTGAGGTCGTGGTGCTGGGGTACAACACGCCGTTGGGGTTGCCGGGCTGGGAGCCGGAGGCGCACCACAGCATGTCGGCGCACCTGCTGTCCCTGCAGGCAGGGGCGTACCAGAACTCGTTGTGGGTTGCTGCTGCTGCGAAGTCGGGCACGGAGGACGGTGTGCCGATGATCGGTGGGTCAGCGGTCGTGGCTCCCTCTGGTGAGGTCAGTGCTCGAGCGCTCGGCACCGGCGACGAGGTGGTGCACACGGTCATCGATCTGGACGCGGCTAAGGCTTACCGGGACGAGATCTTTAACTTCGCGGCGCACCGGCGCCCGGAGCAGTACTCCCTCATCGTGGAGCGCACTGGCCGGGGCGACCCGCTGCCGGTCCCGGGGCAGGGTCAGTTGAGGGCATCTGCTGGGGGGATGAGATCGTGAGCACTTCGGGTCAAACGTGGTTGGTCAACGGCACTCTCATCGATGGGACTGGTACCCCTGCCCGCCCGATGACGGTGGTGCTGGAAGGCGAGGAGATCGCGGCCGTGGTGTTGCCGGGGGAGCGGCCTCCGAACGGCGCTGAGGTCATCGATGTGTCAGGGCTTGTCATCTGCCCGGGGCTTATCGACACGCACTCGCACGCGGACAACGTTCCGTTCCTGGCGGAGGCGGACACATCCAAGGTTGTGCAGGGCGTCACGACGGAGGTCGTTGGCAACTGCGGGTTCAGTCTGGGTCCGGTCAACCCCGCCGACGTTGCGGACCTGCAGACGTTGATGGGTCGCATCTTCCCTCCGATGGAGTTCCCGTGGACCTCCTTCGCGGACTTCCTCACCCATGCCGATGCCGGCGGGTACGTCACGAACTACGCCCCGTTGGTGGGCCATAACGTGCTGCGCGTCGCGGCGTTCGGAAGTCTGAACCGTGCCCCGACACGCGTTGAGCTGGACCTGATGGGCGGGCTGCTGCAGGAGGCGTTGGAGGCCGGAGCGTTCGGGCTCTCCAGCGGTCTCATCTACCCGCCGGGGCTGTTCGCGGTCGAAGAGGAGCTGTCCGCGCTCAGCGCCCGCCTGGGCTCCGACGGGGTCTACGCGACCCACATGCGCAACGAGAGCGTGCACCTACGCGACAGCATCAAGGAGTCGCTGCGCACGGTCGCTGGGCACAAGGGCCGCCTCCATGTGTCGCACCTGAAGGTCGCTGACCGGGCCCAGTGGGGTCAGATGGGACAGGTCCTGGACGAGCTCGACGTCGCCCGAGAGGCAGGACAGCTCGTCACCCAAGACGCCTACCCGTACACGGCCGGTAGCACCATGCTGACCGCGATGCTGCCACCCTGGTTCCACGACGGAGGCTCCGAGGCGGTTCTGGCGCGGCTGGGGTCGGCCGAGGCGTTGGAACGGGCTGAGCGGGACCTGGCGCAGCCAGGATCGAGGTTCGAGAACTTGGCGTTGGCTGCCGGGTGGGACAACGTCATCATCTCCAGCACAGGAACCCACCGGCACGAGGGAAAGAGCGTCGCCCAGCTTGGTCACGAGCTGAATACTTCGCCGTTGCGTGCGGCCGCGCAGTTGCTCGTGCAAGAGAACTTGATGGCCACAATGGTCATGCACATGATGGACGAGGCCGATGTCGTCACCGTCTTGGCCCACCCACAGACTGCGTTCGGGTCCGACGGGCTGCCGCCGGGTACCGGCGGGCGGCCGCACCCGCGGACGTACGGGACGTTCCCGCGGGTCCTGGGCCGCTATGTCCGCGATCAGGGCGCGCTGGAGCTGGAGGACACGGTGCGTCGGATGACGTCCCTGCCGGCCGACATCTTCGGGATCCCGCACCGTGGACAGGTCCGGACAGGGTTCGTGGCCGACCTCGTCTGTTTCGACCCGGCCACGGTCGCCGACGGCGCCACCTACGAGGACCCGACCCTGGCACCGACGGGCATCCACCGGGTCTACCAGGGTGGGCACCTCTCGGTCCTGGACGGCACCTGGCAGGGGCACCGGACGGGTCGTCGCCTCACGCCCGCCCGCCGGTGACATCAATCGTTGGACACTACTAGGAGGTGGCCATGTCCTGCCAGTACCGCCCACCCAGGGATGGGCCGACGTCGACGTTGGCGCGCTCCACCCCGTACCTGGTTGTGGACCGCACGATCGTGGAGGCCAACATCGCCCGCGTCCACGGACGACTAGACGCTGTCGGGCTGTCGGTCCGCCCCCATGTGAAGACGCACAAGAGCCCTGACATCGCCGCACTGCAACTGGGCGCCGGCGCGGTTGGCATCACGGTCGCGACCATTGGTGAGGCCGAGGTGTTCGCCGGCGCCGGCTGCACCGACATCTTTATCGCCTACCCGGTGTGGGTCGATGCTGACCGGGCCCGGCGCCTTGCCCTCCTCACCGAGACGGCTCGCGTCGCGGTCGGGGTCGAGTCCGTCGAGGGTGCTGAGCACCTGGCCGGGAAGCTGGACCCGCGCATCGAGGTGATGGTCGAGGTCGACTCCGGTCATCACCGTACCGGGTGCGATCCGCAGCACGCCGGTGAGCTGGCGGCTGCGGTCGTCGGGGCCGGCGCGGGTTTCCGCGGACTGTTCTCTTTCCCCGGCCACTCCTACGCCCCTGGCGCCGCCGCTGACGTAGCCGTGGCAGAAGCCAAGGCGTTGCGCGTCGCCGCGCACGCCTGCCGGGCCGTGGGGTTGGTCCCCTCGGTCATCTCTGGCGGGTCGACCCCGTCGGTGGCCGAGATGGCTCCGGGCGTCCTGACCGAAGCAAGGCCGGGGGTGTACGTCTTCAACGACGCCCAACAATGGGAGCTGAACCGGTGCACGCGCGAGGACATCGCGTTGACCGCCTACGGACGCGTCGTCAGCCGGAGACCGGGACGGGTCGTCGTGGACGCCGGCAGCAAGATCCTGGGCGGTGAGAGGGCCGCGTACGCGAGCGGGTACGGGCGTCTGCTGGACCACCCCGAGGCTCGGATCGTCCAACTGAGCGAGCACCACGCGGTCGTTGAGGTCCCTCACGGCCAGGAACCTGCACTCGGTGCGGTGCTCCGGGTCGTTCCCAATCACGTCTGCATCGCCGTCAACCTCGTCGACACCCTCACGGTCGTCGGTGAGGAGGTGAAGGTGCAGATCTGGCCCGTGACTGCCCGCGGCGCCAACTCCTGACCGGTACGGCCCTGACCAGCAGAGGAGAACCGATGAAACCTTTCACCGACCGTCCGCCCTCCACGGAGGACTTCGAGCACGACCCGAGGTACGCGATCTCGTTGCGGGAGGCGTGGATCTGCGTGGCCTACTGGGCGGTCTTCACCGCCATCATGGTCGCCATCGCGTGGGGGATCGCGGGCAACCGCGACCCCTCAGACCCGCCGATCCGACGTAACAGTGTGTTATTTACTGGCAGGCCCTAAGCGGTCGCGCCGCTCCGACGACGCCTGATCTTGCTCGGCGTCTGCCTGCAAATTCTCATCTCGTGGCGCTTGGGGAGCGAGCCGTGGGTCGAGCAAGCAGCGACGACCTCCTGCGACCGCTCTTGCCAGGCTGTCGGCGGCCGACACCTCGCCCGACCCAAGCCGTGACAGCGCCTCGTATCCTTCCTGGGTGCTGCTCGCCGGACCGATCTTGATGGACGACGTGCTCGGCGGCACGAGGCCCGTCTTCGTGGTAAAGGTTGATCATCACCTTGAACTTCGACCGCCTCATCGAGCAGGCTCTGCGCGCTGAGGGGATCGAGGCCACCGTCGTGGCGAGCCCTGCCGACGTTGCCGGCCCGCCCGCAGCCCTCCTCGCACATCTGGACCGCACCGGTGCCCGCCGGCCTCGAGCCGGGTGAGCACGTGGTGACGATCCGCAGCCCCGACCCCTACGGGGCGCACGACCGAGAACTCGCAGGTCTCCGAGGTCCTCGCCGACTGACGCGAGCGCGCGCCGCATACCTTCGCGGCGCACCGGCCCGGGTGCACGGTCCTGTGACGGGGCACCGGGGCCTGGCTCTGTCCTGGCCCAACTCGGAGGTGGCCGCCGTCGGGGGCGCTGCGCTTACGGCTGACGCCTGCTAACTTCGGCCGCAATCGTTTGCAAAGGAGCTTCGGATGAGTTCGCTTCAGGTCATGATGTCGGTCGGCCTGCTCTTGTTCCTCGCATTGATGGCCTACCTGGGATGGCTCGGGTACCGCCGGACCCAGACGGTCGCCGACTTCGCGATCGCGGGAGCAGCCATGGGTCCGGTCACCCTCGGGCTCGCCTTCGCGGCCACCTTCTTCAGCGCCGCGACGTTCGTCGGCTACACCGGCTGGGCCTACGGCTGGGGCCTGTCGTCCCTGTGGATCGTGCTGACGCTGATCATCGCCTCACCCCTGGGCCTCATCGTCGTGGCCAAGCGCGTGCGCAACATCAACACCGGCCAGGGCTCGCTCTCCCTGCCGGACTGGCTGGGAGACCGCTACGGCAGCAGCTTCCTGCGGGTCGTCGTCGCCCTGGCCACGCTGTTCAACCTCTTCTACATCGCCGCCCACTTCAGCGCCGGCGGCCTGAGCTTCCAGCAGCTCCTCGGCCCGCCCTACCTGGTCGGCCTCGTGGCCATCGCCGTGATCGTCACGCTCTACACCGTCGGCGGCGGGTCGTTCGCGGACATCTACACCGACGCCGCCCAGGCCCTGCTCATGGCCCTCACCGGGCTGCTCGTCCTGGTCAGCGGCTTCTGGGTCTTCGACAAGGGCTTCACCGGCATCATGCGCGAGGTCACCGCGACGTTGGAGGCGCAGGATCCGTCGATGGTGGCCGTCGTCAACCCCGACTCCGCGGTCTTCTACTCCGTGCCCCCGATCGTCGGCGCCTTCATCATCCAGTTCGCGTTCTCGTCCCAGCCGCACCTGTTCAACAAGGTGCTGGCGCTGCGGGACCCCGCCGACATGGCCAAGATGATCCTGACCTACGTCCTATGCGCGATCGCCTTCCTCTCCGTCGTCTTCGGTGGCCTCTACGCGGCCGTGGTCGTCCCCGGGCTGGAGAGCGCCGACGCGGCCATCATGGAGTACGCTCAGGTGGCCTTCCCGACCATCCTCGTGGCCCTGCTCGGCGTCACCGTCCTGGCGGCCGCCATGTCGACCAGCGACGGCATCTTCGTCGTGATCTCCACCTCGATCGCCAACGACATCTACCGCAAGTTCCTGGTGCCCCGGGGCCTGATGGGCAAGAACGTGCCCGAGGAGGAGATCGACCGCCGCACCCTGTCGATCTCGCGCTGGTTGACCGCGCTCACCGGCGTGGCAGCCACCCTGCTCGTGATCCGTCCGCCGGACTTCATCGGGACCTTTATCTGGATTGGCATCTCCGGCGTGGCGTCGGCGACGCTCGGACCCATCCTCGTCGCCCTCTTCCTGCCCCGGCTGGCCAGCGCCCGCGCTGCCTCGATCTCCGCCGTGGCAGGTCTGGTCGGCTACCTCGTCATCCACTTCATCGGCTTCGAGAAGAGCACCCTGGCCGCAGGGGCCTGGGCGGTCCTCGTGGGACTGGCGGCCATGGTCGTCGCGGGCCTGGTCTTCCGCGAGGACGCCAAGACCCTGGCCCGGGCGAACGCTTCGAACTGAAAGGACGTCCTGCGATGTGGATCAACCCCATGCTGACGATCTGGCTGTACGGCACCCTCCTCGGTCTCGCGCTCATCGTCCTGACTCTGTGGCTGTGGTACTGGAGGGACGACCGGTGAGCGGCCTCGCCAGCCGCAGCCTGGACGAGATGCTGCTGGCCGCCGCCGAGTCTGGCCTCTCCAGCGAGGGCCGCGAGGAGCAGTGGGAGGCCCGACGGGCCGAGGACGACCAGGTGCTCGAGACGCTGCGCAGCGCCGTGTTGCAGCACGAGCCGCCGGAGGGCGGCCCGCCCGTGGCCTCGGTGGACTGGGCCCGATGGTCGACCGCGGACAACCGAGACTCGATGCACCGCCAGCCGCTCACCACCCCGCGCGAGCAGCCGACCTGGACCGCGGTCTTCGAGGACCGGCCCGCCACGGTGCCCGGACCCCTCCGGGGCCTGGAGGTCGGCGTCAAGGACCTCATGCACGTCGACGGTCACCGGGTGACGGCGGCGACCCGGGCCCACCGCTCCACGCCCGCCGCCGAGGCCCCGGCGGTCTCCGCCCTGCGCCGTGCCGGTGCCGACATCGTCGGGACGACGAACCTGCACGCGCTTGCCTACGGCGCCACGGGCACCAGCAGCGACTGGGGCGTGCCGCAGAACCCGGCGGTGCCCGGCGCCATCCCCGGCGGATCGAGCAGCGGATCGGCCGTCGCGGTCGCCGAGGGCAGCGCCCATGTCACGGTTGGGACGGACACGGCGGGCTCGATCCGCATACCCGCCGCGCTCTGCGGGGTCGTGGGTCTCAAGCCCACTTTCGGGGCCGTCCCGGTCGAGGGCTGCCACCCGCTCGCGCCGACGCTCGACCACATCGGGCCGCTCGCGGGCAGCGTCGCGCTGGTGGCCGAGGCCTTCGCCGCCATGGCCGGGCAGAGCCCCCGGGAGAGCGCTCCCGAGGACGACGCCGGCCAGCCGGTCCTCGGGGTCCTGCGCGGGTACTTCGACACGCTGCTCGACCCGGCCGTCCGGGCGGCGCTCGCCGCGACGCTGGACCGTCTCCAGGCGGCGGGGTTCACCCTGGTGGACGTCGATCTGCCCCTCGCCGAGCACGTCCCCGGGGCACAGCTGGCGACCATGTCCATGGAGGCGCTGCGCAGCAACCTCGAGACGCTGCGTGAACGGGCATACCTGCTGCCTCCGGATGTCCGACTGCGGCTCGAGGCGGGGCTGGGGCGCACCCCGGCGCAGTACGAGGCCGCCCAGCAGCTGCGTGCCGC
>NZ_JBPCKQ010000087.1:0-4444 GCF_051004135.1 Ornithinimicrobium sp. | reverse complement strand
TCTCCTTCCCGGCCGTTGCCGCCCAGACCGCTGCCCACACGCCCAAGAAGTCCTCAGAGACCACGCTCGGGCGACCGTCCTCGTCCTTCAGGTCCTCCAGCAGTGAGTGCACTCGGGTCAGTGACTCATCACCGCGGGCAGCCGCCCGCAGCAGCGTCTCAAGCATCGCCAGGTCGTCGAAGGTCGGTCTGCTGGGCCCAGCGTCCCCGTGGGGTTCGCGCTGACCATCCAGCCCCAGATTCCATGCGTCGGCACCGCTCTCGTCGAGCAGGAAGGACAGGTAGCGCAGCACGCTGTCCTCGGAGTCCAGCAGGCTGCGCAGCATCCGCGCGGCCCGGTCCTCCGGAGCGCCGATCATGTCCGCCTTGAGCACGCAGTCCAGGCGCAGCTCGTCCCCGCCCTCGAGGGTGACCGTCGTGCGGATGGCCACGAACGGGGTGAGGTCCGCCAGCGTGACGTCACGCCATACCGGCTCGCCTTCGATGGGCTGCGCGTGCTGCTCCCCGGCCCGGCTGAGCAACCGGGCCGTGGTGCGTCCCGGGTCCTCCGGCAGCGTGCCGGAGAAGGCGAGCTGCACGTCATACCGCGTCCCGTCCTCGGCTGTGGTGACGTGCAGGGCAGGGCGGGCCGTCGCGAGGGCCGAGTGGTATGCCGTCACCGCCACCTCGGCGGCGCGGGTCGGGTCGACCTGGGGCTCGGGGTCCGCGATGGTATGCGGCACCAGCACCCGGGCCAGGCTGACCTCGCCTTTGGGTGGCTCGGTGGGGAGGCAGGCGTCCACCCCACAGCTGCGCCGCGGACCGTGCAGCAGCACGCCGAACTCGACGTTGCCGGTGAACGCGGCGGTGGTGGCGTTGGCCGAGCCGGTCAGGCAACAGCCGCTGCGGTCGTAGTCCCACACGAAGGTCTTGGCGTGCAGCCCGCTGCGCACCGACCAGGGCGTGCCGTGATCGGGTTGTTCCTGCTCGATCTCGGTCTCCGCGAGGGGATCCAGGACCCGTACGTCCGCCCCGGTGAAGGCGGCGGCGCCGAGCTCGGCATACGTCTCCTGCCGCGACACGAAGACGCGGCGCCCGGACGGTTTGAGCCGCTCGACCGTGGTGCGGTCGAGGAACGGGGAGATCGCGACTGCGTTCCGTGCCCCGGGGGGCACGGGCCACCCGTGACCGGTGCCGACGCCGAGCGGGTGCAGCTCGCCGCGAGTGAACGGCTCGGGCACGGTGAAGCCCGCGCCGGCGACGCTGTCGGCCAGGTCGGCGAGCTGATCGGCACGCTCCGGGGCGAGGGGCCGGACCGCCCGGTCGGGCAGCGCCCGCAGGAACTCACCGGCCGGTGCCCCGTCGATGGGTGCGCCGTCGGCCTGCTCCAGCTGCACGATCGTGTCCCACGAGGTGTCCGCGGTCAGGTTGCGGCTCAGGCACAGCAGCCGGTGGCGCTGCTGCGTGCCGTCGGTGAAACGCAGCACCCACATCTTGGGGTGGAAGATGTGGCCTTCGGCGCGGGGGAGCGCCTCGACGACGGAGTCCTCGGCGAAGGCGAGGATCCGGCGGTACTGCCCGGGCACGTGGATCGCCCCGGCGTGGCAGAACACCGTCATCCGGTCAGCGAAGCGGCGCACCGCCTCCAGCAGCGCGATGCTGTCGCCGGGGTCGTCGCCGTCGCTGGTCTCGCGGTCGTGTGCCGCCATGGCCAGCGGCGGCAGCAGCAGCGAGGTCAGGCCCAGCGTGTAGGTCGTGCCTACCGCGACGTCCACGGAGTAGCCGGTCGGCGGGCGTAGCCCGTCGGTGAACAGGTGGCGCGTGGTCGGCTCAAGCATCGCCCAGACCCTGTCCATCGCGGATGTCGTTGACCAGCGTCCGCGCGTTGGGCCACCGGTAGCTCAGGCCGCCGACCCCGGAGCCGCCCTCCCACCGGTCGAGCGCATCGGCGTCGACGAAACGGGACCGGGCCTTCTTGAGCCGGCGCTCCCGGCCCTCGACCAGTTGGGCGGCCTCGGCCGTTCGCCAGGCGAGGCTCGGGTCGGTCCGGACCATGTCGACCCACTGGTTCACGAAGTCGCGCGTCCCGGCGTTGATGCTGCGGCGCTGCTCCAGCACGCACATCCAGAAGTCCCCTTGATCCCATTCCGCTACGGCCGCATCCAGACCCTCCGAGGTCGACCACTCCTCGAGCTGCCCTTCGTACCTCTCGATCCCGCCTGCCCACTCCGCCTTCCGGGCGAGCAACAGGTTGTAGAGCAGGGGTGCGCCCTCGTAGAGGTGGTGCAGTCTGCGGGCGTGGGCGAGCACCCGGGCGGGGCCGTCGTCGAGACCGGCGGTGAGGGACTCGTCCCACGCGTATGCCGTGTCGCCGGGTGTGCGGTGCCGCACCAGCCACGCCAGGTAGCTGCCCTGGCAGGTCGCCTGGATCCGCTCGCTGAGGAAGTCGGCCTCGTCGACGGTCAGATCGAAGTCGGCCTCCTCGAAGAGCCTGCTTACCGGCATTCGTGAAGCCCTCGTCGCCGGAACCGCGATCACCGTTCACAACAAGACCCGCGATGAGGACTATGTGGCGCGACATGGCCTCTCGACACGACAGGTCGACGTGGCCCTCGCCGGCGGACTCATCCCCTGGCTCCGCGAACGACAAACACGCGAAACCGGCGCACGGGACTGAACCACGCCCGCCAGGACGCCGGTCCCTCTGGCCATGTTCGCGTCAAAGTCACTTGAACTGAACTACCGCCGCTTCGAGCCGAGCCGTGGCACGCGCGGAACAGTGGCTGCGGCGCCAGCGGCCGGCGGTTCGATCACTTCCTGCGTGTCTGGCACATCGAGGCTGCCGGTGCGCACGAGGAGTTCGGGGGTTGGGTCGGTGCCGCGTATGATGACCGCGAGTGCGACCGCCCCAACTCGGTCAGACAAGCGCGGGCTCAACGAGCAACTGGGTCCTCCCGGCGTCGAGACCCACCTGATCGACCCGGCTGACGCATTGCGCAACAGGCCTGTCCCGATCCCAGTTCAGATCCGCGGTGGCATGCGGCGCACCGCCGGCGACGTGGTCGACGCCACTGGTCGGGCCGCGGACCTGACGATCGTGGCCCACCCGCCCTCACCCGCTTCCACCGATTCCAGGAGGAGCGCCGGTCGCAGACCCGAACTCCCGAGATCCTCGCCCCGTGCAGTGTCACCTCCAGGGCCCGACAGGTGAACAAGGAGGTTGCTCGCGCACAGCCTCACCGGACTATCGGCCCGGGTCGGCGATAGGCGTGACCGCGGTCGCCCCCTGGTCAGTAGACGGCCATGGTGGAGATGGGGTGTCGGCCCTGAGTGTCGCCACCTCAGCAGATCTGGCCGGTCTGCTCGGCGTGGTGGCCCTCACCGCAAGGAGCACTGGGTACTCGCCGAGCCGATGAGATGCTCGCCGAAGGATTCGGCATCCCCCCGTCGTATCCTGAGGACATGGTCAATCCCGCTCTTGAGACAGCCATCGAGGCCATGAGCCTCGATTAGCGGTTGGAGCTGGTCGAGTACATCGAGACCACCATCGAGTCTTCGCCGATCGAGGTCACCGAGGAGCAGAAGGCGATCGACCGGTCCCGTGCCGTGGAGCTGCAGGCGGACCCGTCTATCGGGCTGACCCGGGACGAGTTTGTGACACGTCTCGAGGCGCGACGGCGTGATCGCTGAACGGCGGGGTGCCGCTCAATGTCGGCCGGCCCGCCTACAATCGACCATGTGACCGCCAGCCGTGACGAGCTGATCCACCTGATCGAGGGACTGCCCGACGACCGGGTTGACGCGCTGCTCGCGGACGCCCGTCGGCTGACCGCGCACAGGCCGAGGGGATCGTGGCCGCCTGCGTTCTTCGGTGCGGGTGTCTCCAAGGACGGGAGCACCGACATCGCCCGGAACATCGACAAGTACCTCGCTGAAGGCTTTGGTCGCCCTCGCTCGTGATCCTCTGCGACTCAGGTCCGCTCATCGCCGCCGCGGCCTCCAACGATGCCGATCACTACTCCTGTGCGGAGATGTTCAGCGGACTCCGGCTTGCTGAACGCCGACTCTTGATCCCGCAGACAGTCGTCGCCGAGGTCGGCTACATGCTGGCTGCGTGGGTCAACACGGAGGTCGAGGCGAAGTTCCTCGAATCCGTCGCCGCTGTCGACTTCGAGCTCGTCGACTTGGTGCCCGACGACTTCGTGCGAATGGCTGAGTTGGTGCGTCAGTACGACGGTCTGCCGCTCGGCACCACCGACGCCTCCGTGATCGCGCTCGCGGAACGCCTCGGAGTCGATGAAATCGCCACACTCGATCATCGGCACTTCCGCGTCGTACGGTAACTACTCAGGTGTTCGGCGTGGCGGGTTGATACTGGTGTGACTGGTGGGACAGTTGTTAGGTGTCCGATGATCCGCTGCCGCCGATTCCGGCTGAGCCGACGGTGGAGCAGCTGCGGGTGGCTG
>NZ_JBPCKQ010000086.1:0-5369 GCF_051004135.1 Ornithinimicrobium sp. | reverse complement strand
TCAGGAGGTTATCCTGCGAGTTGTGGAGCAGACCTGGCCAGCGTACTCGGCCCCAGAACTCAAGACAAACGTCAGAGTTCTAGCGACCGAGGATCCCTAGCGACCGAGGATCCCTAGTGTTGCCCGCCGCGCGACCGACACGATGCGCACCCACCAGGGCAGCATCGAACGGGGGATCGACAAGGCCGGCAGCTTCGTCAACGACAAGACCGGCGCCAAGCACGATCAACGCATCCACAAGGGCAGTCAGCACCTGCGCACCGGGTTGAGCAAGATCACCGGCAACCCCAGCGGGCAACCGGCCACCGAGCAAGACACCATCGAGCACGAGGGGAACGGGACAACCCGGGACCGGGACGACAACATCGACGACCGTCCCGGCACTGACCGGCCCAGCACCTAGTACGCAACCCGCGGGGGGCCGGCCACGACCCGCTCGGCCGCTACCGCTCTACCTGATGCTGTGCTCATCGTGCACCCTCCTCAGGGCTCACGAAGACCCTAGGAGTGTGGTCTGATCAAAACCGATAAGTGCGACACGAACGCTGACGCAAGACACAGGCCCTCGTCCGGTGGTCTGGTCTTGCGGCTGGGCGTAGTGCTCTGCTCGGAGCCGGGAGAGGATTGTCGTCAGTTGCCGGTGGTGTTTCGCCTGGTCCGGCGCGCCTTCACACGTAGTTGGGTGAATCGGGCAACCCCGGCGATGGCTACCACGACGCCGCCACCGACGGCACCGATTAGCAGGGCCACCCCCACCGGGACAGCGCCAGCCAACCCGAGGAAGTGGACTTCGACCTTCGTCGAGTTCTGCAGCATGAAAACAATGAGCAAGATCAGGAGCAGAAGCGCGGCTGCGGTGGCCTGCGGCAGCACTGCCCAGATGGGTGCCGCGCCCCCGGGACCCACCGAGACGACCCTGGGGCGGTTGGCCCACCGGGGGCTGTTCACGCTCATCGCAGCAGTTCCCGCACGCTTGCGGGACCGGCTGCGTCGCGGCATCTTCGAACACACCTTCGCCACCGAAGACCCATGGGGCTACGCGCAACTGTCGTACGAGCTTTACAAGGCGCAGGAACTCCTGGCGGCAGTCCCACCGGACCCCAGTGTGGTCATCGAACTCGGCTGCGCCCAAGGACACCTGAGCGCCAAACTCGCGGAAAGGTTGCCGCAGGCCCACGTGGTGGGGGTCGACCTGTCGCCAACCGCTCTTTGCAGCGCCCGATCCCGGGTCCGCGAGCCCAACTGCGAGTTCCTGCTCGCTGACGCGGCCGGGCTCGACCGGGCCTGGGGAGCCCGGCCCAAAGCGGGCCTGCTGGTGCTCAGCGAGGTGCTCTACTACCTGGGGGTCCGCGCCGCGTCGCCAAGGCGTTGGCACCGATAGCCCCGATCCTGACCGCCGACGCCCAGATCGTGCTGCTGCACCCCAGCAGAGACGCACCCGCCCTGCACGCGGCGGCGGTCGCGGCGTTAGGCGCCGAGGTGTTCCTGCACCACTGCCACCAGACGCCGGGCCGCCCGTTCACGATCACTACCGCTCGGCGGGCTGACACCACGCCCGGACCGGCCGGCCGGGATCAGGAACGGCCTCGAAACTGATGCTGGTCAGTCGCGGCCATCGTGGCGGTAGCTAAGCGGCAGTGGTCGGCGTGAGCACGGTGCTGGTGCCGGTGGGGATGGGCAGGACATCGCCGACCCCGGCCGGCACGGTGACCCTGTCTACGAGGCCGCCAGGGCCAGTGCCTCCCGGGCAAAGGTGCGCAGCGGACCCTCATCGTTGGCCTGGCAGGGTTACCTGCAGATACTGGCCCACGATGTGCGCACGACCGCGATGGAACACCCGGCCGCCTTCCCCCTTGTGGCGTCCCGCCACCCGGCCGCGCCCTGGCTACGCCCCCCACTGCGCAGCATCGACCTCATCGAGCACTTGCTGACCTGCATGACCGCCTACGGTTTCGATGACCCCAGAGCAGTCGATGCCTACAAAGTCTTCACCAGCTTCCTGGTCGGCTCCCTCCTGCTCGAGGTAACCGTCCGCGGGGAGAACATGCACCCCATCGACGAACCCCTCAACGAAGGCGAAGCACTCATCCCCGAACACGATGACGACGTTGACCTGAACGATGCACCCCTGGTACGCCGCATGCAAGACCGACTCAGCGAAGACACCAGTGACCTAGAGTTCGAGATCGGTCTGGAAACCCTCGTCGACCGCATCGAACGATCCGTGTCCCAATAGAAGACTCAGCTCGACAAGCCCCGGCTTGGCAACCCCAGCCTCAGCTGGTGTCCGGCTCGACGACCGGCGCATCTGGTGCTGCTCACCGGCGGGATACTCATCCTCACCAGCGCGCTGCGGTCGCGGTGGGCGGTCGGAGACCTCTCCTCCATCGTCGCCCAGGGATCGCTCGCTCTCGCGACGGCTCTGGCCGTCTTCTTCCTGCTCTATACCTCGGAGTTCGCCGTCGCTGCGCCCACGGTCCCCTATCTACGCCTGCCGGAGGGGGATCCCGGGCACGAGGAAGGGGAGCTCCCTGCCTTGGTGGGTCTGGGCAGCTTCCTGGTCACCACCGCGGTCCTCATGGTCCCACTGCTGTTCGCCTGGCAGCGCGGACGGGCACCTCGGGGACTGATCACGGTGGTGGTGGTCACCGTGGCATGGCTCAGCGCAGCCGTGGTGGACTTTCCTGTCGCGGTGCTGGCCGGCGCCATCGGCGCGACGCTCGGCGCCCTTGCCGCTGATGTGTTCGTGCAGCTACTCGAGCATCGAACATGGAACCGTCCCGGAGCACGGCTATCGGCACTCGCCGCCGTCGCCGCCGGCAGTGTGTGGACCGCACACATGGTTGCCCTGGCGGTCACGAGCGGGCTGGAATGGCCACCGGAGCTCTGGGCCGGGGTCGTCGTGCTCTCGTCGATGGCGGCAGCGGCACTCGGTGGGCTCGCGGCCGGCGCATCACCGGCCCTCTGGCAGCGCCCTGCACAGCACGTCGTACCGGCCGCGCCGCAGTGACGATCGCGTAGGCTCGTGCCCATGAATGCTGCACGTCGACTGCTGTACTCGACCGCGGCCCTCACCACGGCGGTGCTGCTGATCGCCGGTTGTGCGGCAACCACGCCCGAAGCCGCTCCTCCCACCGCCTCCGCCACCGCTGCGCGCCAGCTCGGACCCGAGGCCTTCGCTGCGGAGATCGACGGCGGCGACCGGTTCGTCGTCAACGTGCACACCCCCGACGAAGGCGGGATCGACGGCACGGATGCCGACATCCCGTTCGACCGGCTCGAGGAGCGTGCGGCCGAGCTGCCGCAGGATCGTGACGCCGCGATCGCGGTGTACTGCATGACCGGAGGGATGAGCGAGACCGCGGTCGATACCCTCGCCGGAATGGGCTACGTGGACCTGGTGGAGCTGCGCGGGGGCATGGTGGCGTGGGAGGCCGACGGGCGGCCCCTCATTCCTCCGGCGCCCGATCAAGGATCGGCCGAGTCGGGCCGGGAATCATGAGCAGCGCGAGGTCGCGCCCCAGAAATGGCCAGCCGCAGGGGGAACGTCGCGTGCAGGGGAACATCGGCACGCCAAGGGACCAGGTCTCGGCTCGCCTCTCGACGGACGTGCCTGCGTAGTCCGGTGGTAGTCGCGTCGTGTTCCTGCGTCACGTCGCGATGGCTGTGGTGACTGCGCTCCTCGTGTTCGGGTTCTGGTCGACTCGGATGCAGTGGTCTGCGGATATGCGCCCGTCGGCAAGGCCTTGTCCTGGCGCCGCCCGCTCGGCATCTGGGCCGCTCTTGCGGCGATCACGCACACGGTGCTGATCATCGACGGTTGGGCGCAGTGGAGCGTGCAGCGTTTCCTCGGCTTCGAGTATCTACCCCAGCTGGGGCGGGAGGTGCGCCTGGAGCCGGGGTTCGGACTGGCCAACGTGATCGGTCTGATAGCGGTGATCTGGATGGCCGTGCTGTTGGCGACATCATCGGATCGGGCGGTGCGGTTCCTGGGCCCGGCAGGCTGGAAGTGGGTCCAGAGCGGTGCCTACACCGTGTTCTACCTCTCGGTTCTGCACTCGGGCTACTTCTTGTTCTTGCATTACACCGCGTCGTTCCACCGCGCTGTGCCCGATCCGAACTGGTTCCGTTTCCCGTTGCTCGGACTCGGGCTCATGGTCGTGGTGCTGCAGTGGACGGCTTTCACGCACGGGGTGCGTCAACGCCGGTCGCGACCGTCGCTTTCGGCGTCCTCCAGCTGAGTGCGGCGTCCTATCGCCATCGCTTCGATCTGAATAGCCCGTCGCGGGCACCTCAGGAGACGTCGGGGTGCTCCGCTCGCGCGCGGCGCGCCATGATGAAGGAACGGATTCCGAGGACCAGGTAGACCACCAGGACTACGAACATGACAGTGCTCAAAATTACGGCGGCCGGGCGTTCAGCGGTGCCGGCGAAGAGTTCACCGATTCGGAGGACGTTCATCAGCGAGCCGAGCGCACCGAGCAGCGCCACTGCGAGGGCAGCGTGAATCGCATGCCGTCGAAGGTTCTCCTTTCTCGCGACCAGCCCACAGATGAGCAGAAGAACACCGACGACGCTCGGGATGAGTGCGGTGAAACTCGCGGAGTCGGAGGCGACGTAGCCGACCACACCGGCAAGCGTGAGAATTGCTCCAACAATGAGTGTGATGGCGGTCATCAGTGTCCTTTCATGGGCGATCCGGGGGCACCGTCAATGGGGCTATTCGCAGTTGAGCGTGGTGCCCTGCTGAGTCAAGCGTCGGCGCCGCCTGGATCGGCGGGCGCTGCGCAGCAGGATACGGGCTCGGTAGTGCTCGGGGTTTCGGTACCCCCGCCGGTCCTCTTGATCTGCTTGACGGTCGTGTTCGCGGCCTCGGTACGGGCGTTGGTGACCCCGGTGGTGATCAGGGTGAGGATCTGGGGCCACCACGCGTTGATGGTGTGCCACAGCCGCCAGGTCTCGGGCATGTCGGCGGCGATGACGCAGCAGCCCAACCGCATCCGCTCCTCCTGCGCTGCGGCGGCGTCGGTGGTGGTGGTGGCCAGGAGCCGGCGTAGCTAGCGTGGCCACCTTCAGGTCCGCGTTGGCGCCGGGCGAGCCGGGCACGGCCACATGGTCGGCGACCAGGTCCGGTAGCCCGGCCTTCTGGGCCAGGGCCATCACCGGGACCAGGCCCGCGCAGGCGATCAGGTTCGGGTCATCGAAATCAGCCGAGAGGTTGTGGCAGACTCGCACTATCGGGTGCTCCTGTATCTGGTTGATTCGGAACTGTCGTAAGTCCCATTCTCCCAGGTCACAGGGGCATTCGTGTGTCACGACCCGGCCATCACCCCTAAAGAATCGGCGGATCCAGGCTGAGGCGATGGTGG
>NZ_JBPCKQ010000085.1:0-6534 GCF_051004135.1 Ornithinimicrobium sp. | reverse complement strand
TTCGCATGGCGCGCTCCTTGATCGATGCTGCTGGTGCCGGATGAACGGGGCGCTTCGGTGAAGGGGCGACTAAGGCTTCTCGAGCCAGTGGCGCGAGGAACCCTCACGCATCGCTGTGAAGCGCCCTGTGGGCGCACGCCGCCGTCGACGGTCACCACCGAAAGGAACTGCTGTGCCAGGCAGGCCGCCCCCGCATCTTGGACGGCGCGGTTCGGCAACACGGTCCGCTCGACCCCAGCGGGGACGGTGAGTAAGCGAACACACGGGGGCGTCGTCACGGGGATCCCATCAGGCTTCGGTGCGCTGACACGCAGACCAACGTATCCCGCATACAGGCATCGGTGCAAAGTTTGGCCCCTGACCCACATCCATGTCAGGAGAGCCCGAAGTTTTGTGCAGATGTTGGGATATGGCGACCGACATTCGAAGGTCGCTACCCGTCCGCGAGATCCCGCATCCGTTCGGGTGGCAAAGCCCTCTCGAAAGTGAAGCAGCGCCGGTCATCAGCTCGTCGATTACAGGCTCTTCGCAGTTGAGGGGGTAGTTGGGGTGGGCGCGCCGGTGCCGGGGTGAGGGTCGAACGCGACCTTCACGCGCTCTGACCTGACCACCTTCACCGGCTTGGACGACCTCGGCCTGGAAGTCACCGGGCAGCTGCTCGAGCCTGGCCGTGCGGTGTTTGGCCTGCCGGGTGGTCGAGCCGGATGACTGGTGCCGCCGGTGCGGGTGTCAGGGCGTCTCCGGGGGCACGGTCATCCGCCGGCTGGCGCCAAGATCGCTGTCGAGAAGCCGCGATCCGGTCTCAGCGCACTCGCAGGTACTCCGCACCGACTGCCGCGAGACGGTCGTGCATCCCGTCGTACGCCTGCCGCCCGCCGAACAGCGACTTGGCCAGCTTGCCGACCATGGTGTAGTTGGTGTCCACCACGTTCCCAGCGGGTGCCAGCCCGGTCTGGCTGACGAGCTGGTAGGCATCCAGCCGGTCGAGCTCGAGAAGCGAGCCCGCCCAGGTGACTAGATCGAGCTGGCTCATCCGGTAGGCGTCCTCGAGGGGCCGTGCCGAGCCGGTGGTAATCAGGAAGTCGTCGCTCTCCAGTCGCGGCGACGGCGGAGCACATCCCTTGATCAGGTCGACGACGACGACGGTGTTCATCGCAGCCTCGACCGCGGTGCCACAGACCTCGCCCTCGCCCTGACGGGCGTGCCCGTCACCGATGGAGAGCATCGCGCCGGGCACGTTGACCCCGAAGTAGGCAGTGGTCCCCACCCGGAGCTCCGGGGTGTCCATGTTGCCACCGTGAGCAGACGGCGTGATGCTCATGATCACCTCGTTTGCGGCGGGGGCCACCCCCACGGTGCCGTGCATCGGGTCGAGCGGAAGCTCGATCGTGAACTCGGAGTTGCGCGCGCGGAAACGGCAGACGCCTGCGGTGACGTCGATGTCGTACACCCACACCCGTTCCTCCAACGGCTCGTGGAGCATCGCGGTGTGGGTGGTCGTCGTCAGAGCACCGAACTGCGGGAAGGTGGCCGAGACAGCCCAGTCCCGGGCCGGCACGATGTCCACGAAGTGCACGGCGAGGGTGTCACCGGGCTGGGCGCCTTCGACCGCGACCGGTCCGGTCACCGGGTTGAGGAAAGGGAAAGTGCACACCTGGCTCGGCAGGTCGTTCAGGCCTCGCACCTTGCCCGCGAAACAGTCCTCGGTGGACAGCGCGACGATCGTGCCGGGCTGGACCGTCACCAGTGGTGCGCTACCTCCGAAGGCGTAAGCGTACTGTTCTGGTGTCGGCTTCAAAGAGACGACGTCGGGCGTGTTCATGGAGTCCTCCGGGTGCTCGAAGATGGCAAGGGACGGGGCCAGATGACCCCGATGACGGCGTCATTCTTCTGTGTGCGTGACCTGCGCGAGGTAGGCGAGCCGAGTGCCCTCGGTGTGCAACCTCATCATCTCGACGGCCTTCTCCTCGTCGTTGGCGACGATCGCCTCGACCAGGTCCGTGTGCTCCTGCCAGGAGCTGGGCCCGCGCGTGAGGACCACGGGTGAGAAGTACCACCGTAGACGCTTATCGAGCAAGCCCAGGAGCTCACATAAGAAGCTGTTGCCGGTGAGCGTCACCATCTCGGCGTGGAACCGGGAGTTAACGGACAGCAGAGCCTCTTGGTCTGGGGCCTCCAGCGCTGTCCGGCCCTCCGTGAGCAAGGCCTCTAGCGGCGCGACCATCTCCGCGGTTGCCCGCGCAGCCGCCAGCCGGGCGGCCTCCATCTCCAGCAGGCGGCGCACCTGGAAGAAGTGGTCGCCATCCGTTGCCGTCTGCCGCCGGACATAGGCGCCGCGCCGGGGACGCAGCTCCACCCAGCCCGTGCGGCTGAGCCCGTTGAGCGCCTCGCGGACGGGATTACGGCTCACCCCCAGCCGCTTGGCGAGGTCTTCTTCAGTCAGGCGCTGGCCCGGCGCAAGAACGCCCCGTATGACGAGATCCTCAAGCGCTTCATACACCTGCTCGCGCAGGGGGCTGGCCGGCTGCAGCGCCTCGATCGCGCCCGGGCCGATCACGGTCCCACCACGCAACTCAGCATGCGGCGCCACCGGCACCCGGTTCAGCCCCCCTGGGCTGCCGCCGGGCTGCGCGCCGTCGTCCCAACGATACGCATCCGGCCAACGGGACGTCGGGGTCGCGTGAGGGGAGGTCACATCTGGTCGTGGTCATCCTGTGCCTGCCCAGCCTTCAGGATGTCGGGCGCCTGTCCGTCGTCGGTGACGAGGTTGCAGGCCACCCAGTGTGATCCGTCGCCGACCCGCCGCAGCTCGGGCTCCTCCACCTTGTTGCGTTCCACGACGACGGGGCACCGGGTGTGGAAGTTGCACCCGGAAGGGGGAGCCAGCGGACTGGGGATGTCTCCGGGAAGGAGCACGCGCTGGCGGTGGCGCTGTGCCTCGGGGTCGGGCACCAGGAGCGCGGACAAGAGCGCTTGGGTGTAAGGATGCTTGGGTGAGCTGAACAGCTCCTCGCGTGATGCCAGCTCGACGATCTTGCCGAGGTACATGACGGCCACGCGGTCGCTGATGAACTCCACCGCGGACAGCGAGTGGGTGATGAAGAGGCAGGAGAAGCCCATCTCCTGCTGGAGGTCCATCATCAGGTTGATAATCGACGCCTGCACGGAAACGTCGAGCGCCGACACGGGTTCGTCCGCGATCAGCAGGCTCGGGCGCAGGACGAGCGCTCGAGCCAGGCCGACCCGCTGGCGCTGCCCGCCCGACATCTCGTGGGGGAAGCGGTATCGCATGTGGGCGCCGAGACCGACTTTGTCGAAGAGGTCGCTGACCCGGTCCTCGGCCTCCGACCCTCGCGCGATGCCGTGCAGACGCAGTGGCTCGGCCACGATCTGCCCTGCCGTCATCCGCGGGTTGAGGGAAGAGTAGGGGTCCTGGAAGACCATGTGCATGTCCCTGCGCAAAGGACGCATCTGCCTTCGGTTGAGGCTTGTGATGTCGACACCGTTCAGGCTGATCCGGCCGGCCGTGGGATCCTCCATTCGCATGATGCAGCGACCCAGGGTGGACTTCCCGCTGCCGGACTCCCCGACGAGCCCCATCACCTCGCCCTCGCCGATGCTCAGCGAGACCCCGTCGACGGCATACACCAGACCACCACCACCACCGCTGAGCCCCTGCGAGGCATGGAAATGCTTCTTCAAGCCTGTCACTTCGAGCACGGGCTCGATGGCAGCTCCGGGCCCAACGCCGCTGGCGGCCGCCTCGTGCGTGCTGGTGCTCACTGAGGAGCCCCTTCCTGGCCGGGGTGGAAGCATGCGACGCGGTGGCCCGGCCGTACCTCGCGCAGCTGGGGGACCTCTGAGCGGGACAGGTCGTCAGCCCGGGCGCAGCGCGGCGCGAACGCACAGTGGTCGATGGGCTCGTGCAGGACGGGCACCTGACCCTCGATCTCGGTGAGCCGCCGGTTCTCGCCCATGCTGGCAGCCATCCCGGGGTGGGGCACCGCGCCGAGCAGACCCATCGTGTAGGGGTGCTGGGGGTGGGCGAACATGTCGTCGAACGTCGTCTCCTCGACCTTGCGCCCGGCATACATGACGATCGCGCGGTCAGCCATGTCCGCGACCACTCCGAGGTCGTGCGTGATGAGCACGATGGCGGTGCCGAACTCGTCCCTGAGCTCACGCATGAGGTCGAGGATCCCCGCCTGGATGGTCACGTCCAGCGCCGTGGTGGGCTCGTCGGCGATCAGGACCTTCGGATTGCAGGCCAGGCCGATCGCGATCATGACCCGTTGCCGCATCCCACCGGACATCTGGTGCGGATAGTCGTCGACCCTGCGCTCGGGAGCGGGGATCCCCACGAGGGAGAGCAGCTCGAGCGTCCGCAACCGGGCCGCCTTACGGGACATGTCCTCGTGCTGGCGGAGCACCTCGGTGATCTGTCGGCCCACCCGGAACACCGGGTTGAGTGAGGTCATCGGTTCCTGGAACACCATCGAGATATCCTTGCCCCGGATGGCGCGCATCTCAGACCTGCCCAGCCGGGTGAGGTCGACGCCGTCGAACTCGATGCTCCCTGACACGATCTCGGCGGCGGGAGGAAGCAGACCCATGACTGCCAGCGCCGAGACGCTCTTGCCGCAGCCTGACTCCCCCACGATCGCCAGGATCTCCTGCTCGCGGACGCTGAAGGACAGCTCGTCCACTGCGTGGACGGGCTCCTCGTCGGTGCGGAAGCGGATCGAGAGGTCTGACACCTGCAGCAGGGGGTCGCTCATGTGAGTGCCTTCGGGTCGAGTACGTCGCGCAGTCCGTCCCCGAGGAGGTTGAACGACAGCGTCGCGACAAAGATGGCGACTCCGGGGTAGATCGCCATCCATGGCGCCTGGCCAAGGTATGGCTGCGCGGCCGAGAGCATGACACCCCATGACGGGGCCGGTGGCTGCACGCCGAGCCCGAGGAAGGACAGCAGCGACTCGGCGATGATCGCCGCCGGGATCAGGACCGTGGCCTGCACGAGAAGGGTGTTGACGATGTTGGGCAGGATGTGGCTGCGCAGGATGACGAAGTCGTTCGCACCGTTGGCGATCGCACCGTCCACGTAGTCCTCCTCTCGCAGGGCCATCACCTCTCCCCGGGTGATCCGCACCAGTGGCGGCACCGCGGACAAGCCGATGGACAGCGCCGCGTTGACGAGCGACGGTCCCAGGATCGCGGCAAGGCCGACCGCCAGCACCAGGAACGGGAAGGCCAGCAACGCGTCGTTGACCCGCATGATCACCATGTCCACCACACCGCGGTAGTAGCCAGCCACTAGTCCGATGGGTACCGCGATGACCATGGCCAGCATGGTGGCCATGGCGCCAGCGACGATCGACGCGCGGGCACCGATGATGACCCTCGACAGGATGTCGCGGCCCAGCTCATCCGTGCCGAATGGATGTGCCGGCGATGGGGAGTACAGCAGCATCGCGAAGTCGCTCTCGGACGCGGAGTACGGCGCGATCAGCGGCGCGAACACCGCGACCAGCACGAAGAAGAGCGACAGGGCCGCCCCGACGACGGCCGTCTTGCGGGAGGTGAACCGACGCACCATCCGCCGCCGACGACGAGCGGAAGGACTGAGCCTGCCGGCCGTTCCCGCCGTCACCGTCGGCGCGAGCCCGGTTTCAGGGTCGATGCTCATTCCGAGCCTCCCGAGATCCGGATACGTGGGTTGAGCAGGGAGTAAAGGATGTCGACCACCAAATTAACGAGGATGTAACCCGCGGCGGCCACGAGCACTGATCCCTGGATCATCGGGATGTCCCGTTGGAACACCGCCGAGACGATCAGGTTGCCGAACCCAGGGATGACGAAGATCTGCTCGGTCACCACCGCACCCGAGATGAGCCCGCCCAGCGCCAGTCCGATCACCGTGACCACTGTGATCAGGCTGTTGCGGGCGGCGTGCACCCCGACCACTGACCACTCGCTGAGGCCCTTGGCGCGTGCTGTCCGCACGTAGTCGCTGCCCAAGGACTCCAGCATCGATGACCGCATCTGCCGCATGATCACCGCAGCGAGGCCGGTCCCGAGCACGAAGGCCGGAAGAGCCATGTGGTACAGGTTCCCGAGAGGATCCTCGAAGAAGGGCACGTAGCCCGAAGCCGGGAACAGGTCGACGTTGATGGCCAGCAGGAGGATCAGCACCAGGCCCAACCAGAAGTTGGGGATCGACAGCCCGGCGAGCCCGAACGCGTTGCTCAGGTAGTCAACTGGTCCACCCTTGCGGACCGCGGCCAGCATCCCGGTCGGGATACCGATCAGCATCGCGATGAGCACACTGAGCACCGCCAGCTCCACGGTGATCGGCAGCTTGTCCACGATCGTCTGCCCGACACTGATCCCGGTGCGCACGGACTCCCCGAGGTCCCCGCGCAGCACCAGGCCGGCCCAGCGGAAGTACTGCACCGGCAAGGAGTCGTTCAGTCCGTACTTTTCCCGGATCTCCGCCAGCGACTCCGGATCCCGCTCCTCGCCCGCGAGGGCGAG
>NZ_JBPCKQ010000084.1:0-3699 GCF_051004135.1 Ornithinimicrobium sp. | reverse complement strand
TCGTAGGGGGTTGGGTAGTACCACGCGCCGTCTTGCACTCCTGCAACGTGGAGGTAGGACGACTTTCCTTTGTACGGGCAGTAGCTGTGGGTCGCGGAGTCCTCCAGCAGCCGCTCCGGAACATCGGCCCGGGGTACGTAGAAGCGGTTCGGGAGGTGCCCTTCGGAGAGCACCAGCGCGTTGCGGGTCTGCGCGATCACCTCGCCGCGCACGCTGACCTCGACGGGCCGTGAGGTGCGACGTACGTCGATCCGTGTGTAGGGATCGCGCGGGTGTGCACCTGTCTCCTCGTCCTCATCGAACCAGGTATCCATCGCGTCCCAGTAGAAGGCGACGTAGCCCTCCAGCCAGGACGCCTCGGGCTGCGGTTCGAGGTAGCCCCAGGCGGCGTTCGACGCCGTCTTGCCACCGGCCTCGACGTCCCAGTACGAGGCGTCGCCCTTGAACGGGCAGTGCGTCGTGTGGTCGGTCGGGGTCAGCGTCGTGAGGACATCGCTGCGCGGCACATAGAGCACCACCATCAGATTGCTCTCGTGCAGCAGCATCGCCCGCACGGAGTCCAGCACCAGCTCGTCGCCGAGGAAAGCCCGGATTCGGCGCGGGAACGGGTCGAAGAACAGCCGGTGCTGTGGCCCGTCAATCTGATAGTTCACGGTGGTCGGTTCATTACTGGACAGCGGCCGGTGTCGGCCAAGGGTCAGGGACATGTCTCCATTGTTGCTTGCGGCGTCGAGGACTGGACAAGACCTCGTGTTGACTGCATGAGAATCCTCCGCATAGATCCACACGTTGCCTCCTGTGGTTTCCTGCGCCACCCGGAGTCGTTCCAGGCGCGGTTAACCGATACCCGGGCGCGGGGTGGCCCCGTGAGCACCCGCGCTCGTCGCGCGCGCCCGGAACGCGATTCCGCGCAGAGCGGCCGCGACCACTGCGACCAGCAGCCACCGCTCCATCGGGTCTGCGAGGTCCGGTAGCCAGCCCGGTCAGCAGCATTCTGCCTCCGCGTTCGTCTGGGTGAGGGGCTCACCGGAGGGTGTGCAGGCCAGGCAGGAGAGCAGTCCTTCGAGACTGCTGGCCGCGTGCGCCTCGATGGCGTCCAGCAGTCCGGTGATGTGTGGTCCCTGAAGGCGGTAGATCGAGCGGCGGCCTTCACGGCGTACCGCGGTGTAGCCGCAGTCGGTCAGGCAGCGTAGGTGCACCGAGACCCGCGGCTGGCTCACCGGCAGCGCCTGGGTCAGCTCGCCTACGGTCATCTCCTCGTGGGTGCGCAGCAGTCCCAGGATCTGCAGCCGCACCGGGTCCGCGAGGGCGGAGGCCGTCTTGGCCAGTACCAGTAGCCGTACGTCGGCGGCGAGTCCGTCCAGCGCCACCGTGGCAGCGGCGTTGCCGGCTGTGGCGGAGTCCTTGGTGGTCAGCGGCATCGGCGGGGCCCCCTGGTTGCATTCATTCGGATAAGCGAATACGGTTTTGATCATTCGCTTATCCGAATACTAGAGGAGAGTTCTTCATGACGGAGACCCAGGCACACCCGACCCACGTTGAGTCCCGCACGCGTCGGGCGGTCCTCGGTGCCGGCTGGGGGGTGGTGGCCACCTTGGCGATGAGCGTGCTGATGATCGCTGGGTTCGCGACCGGGATCGCCCCGATGCCCAAGCCCATCCCGCAAGCCCTGGTCGTCCAGACCCTGGGCGCGGTGCCCAAGCCCGCCCTGATGGGTCTCGCGGTCCTGGCGCACTTGGCTTATGGAGCGAGCGCCGGTGCGGTCCTGGCGGTGGCGCTGCGACGGGTCACCGTGGCCAGGGCCATCGGGTACGGCGTAATGCTGTGGGCGTTGATGGGCCTGGCTTGGTTGCCTTATCTGGGCTGGGGTCTGTTCGGCACCGGCATCACCGCCAAGATCGCGGCGGCAACCCTCCTGCTGCACCTGGTCTACGGCACCACCCTGGGTCTGCTGCTCGACCGAGGACGCGTTCGCTGACCCCGTCAGGAATGGACGGAAGCCAGGACCGAATGACCGACTGATGCGAGATGAGGAAAACAATGATCGATGTTGAGGTGTTCTTCGACTACACCTGCGGGTTCTCTAACCGGGCCCGGCACTGGCTCGACGCCTTGGATGATGTGCAGGTGGTGTGGCGGCCATTCTCGCTGCTCGAGCAGAACCGTGACGGGGGCGGGCAACCGGTCTTCGAGCAGGCCGAGCAGGCCGACAATGTCTCGCTGATCGCCCTCGCGGTCCACCTGGGCGTCGGTGCCGATGGCGGACACGTCGGTCAGTACCGTGAACGGATGTTCGACGCCTGGCACGAGGAGCCCGGCCGGCTCTCGACCGAGGACATCCTCGGGTTCGGCCAGGCTGCGGGGTTGGATGGGTGGGACCACGACCGGGCCTTCGCCGCGCTGGGCGATCAGCACGCAGCGGCCGAACAGCTTGGTGTTTTCGGTACCCCGACCCTCGTGCTCGATGAGGAACACACGGTGTTCGTCAAGCTCGGCAACGTACCGACGGCTGACCGGGCCTGGCCGCTGTGGGAGCAGGTGCGCCAACTCGCCCTAGGTGCGCCGGACCTGCGCGAGTGGCACCGCGTGGTCCCCGAGCCCAAGGATGTGAGATGAGACAACGGTTGGTCGTGGTCGGCGGGGATGCCGCGGGGATGAGCGCGGCCTCGGCGGCCCGGCGGTTGCGCGGCCCCGATGACCTGGAGATCGTCGCGTTCGAGCGCGGCAGCTACACCTCCTACTCGGCGTGCGGGATCCCCTATTTCATCGGCAACGTGGTCGAGGACCTGGATGCCTTGATCGCCCGCACGCCGGAGCAGTTCGTCCACGACCACGCGATCGACGCCCGGGTTCGCCACGAGGTCATGACCATCGACCTGGATCGGCGCGCAGTGCTGGCCCGCGACCTGGCCACCGGCGAGGAGACCTGGGAGGCCTTCGACCAGCTGATGATTGCCACCGGTGCGGTGCCGATCCGCCCGCCCCTGCCCGGCATCGACGCCGCGGGCATCTTCGGGGTGCAGACCCTCGACGACGGGCTGGCGGTTCGAGCGGCGCTGGAGGTCGAACCTCCCCGCAGCGCGGTCGTGGTCGGTGCCGGCTACATCGGCCTGGAGCTGGCCGAAGCCCTGTGTGCGCGGGGGATCCCCGTCACCGTCATCCAACGAGGCCGCACCCCGATGGACACCCTGGACCCTGACATGGGTGGCATGTTGGTCGAGGCGATGCGGCGGTTCACGATGACGCTACGGCTGGAGGAGACCGTGACCGGCTTCGAGACCGACGCCGGACGCGTACGTGCGGTCGTTACCGACCAGGGCACCGTTCCCGCCGATCTGGTCATTCTCGGCCTGGGGGTGCGCCCCAACAGCGAACTCGCTGCGGCCGCCGGTATCCCGCTGGGTCCCACCGGCGCCATCGCGGTCGACCAGCGGTTGCGGACCCGCGTGGCCGGAGTATGGGCTGCGGGAGACTGCGTGGAGAAGTTCCACCGGGTCTCGCGCCGGCCGGTCGCGGTCGCGCTGGGCACCCATGCGAACAAAGAAGGCCGCACGGCGGGGATCAACCTCGGTGGCGGATACGCCACCTTCCCCGGCGTGCTGGGCACCGCGGTGACCAAGATCTGCGACGTAGAGGTCGGCCGAACCGGCCTGGGGGAGGCCGAAGCCGAGGCCGCCGGGTTCGAGACCGTCAGCGTCT
>NZ_JBPCKQ010000083.1:0-11350 GCF_051004135.1 Ornithinimicrobium sp. | reverse complement strand
TCAACGACGGCACCGTGGGAGCCGGCCCCCAGCCGGCCGGCTGACGGCATACCCCGCGCGGGCGTATGCTGCGAGCGCGCCACGAAGACGAAGTCCGGTGAGAGCCCGGCACTGTCCCGCAACGGTTGAGCCGCCCCTCGCGCATGCTGAGGTGGCGGAGGAGTCCGGTCGAACTTCCTGGTCGCGAACCACACACCCTCGAGGACCAGGGTCGGTTCGAATCGGCAGCCCCTGTCGTTCGAGCAATCTCTCCTCGACCGACAGGAGGACCACCATGCCCCCCATCCGCCTGATCAGTGCCTCTGCGGCGCTGCTGCTCGTGCTCGCCGGCTGCACGACCGAATCCACCGAGTCCTCCGGAGAGGGCGGCGACACACCCTCGTCCGCGGGTGCCGACACCTCCGCCCCTGCGGACGGCGGGTCGGCGACCGACACCGACACCGACGCCACGGGCGCAGCGCAGGACTTCCCCGTCACCGTGGAGTCCTCGGCCGGCGCCATCACCCTGGACGAGGCACCGCAGCAGATCGTGTCGCTGTCGCCTTCGGCCACCGAGATCCTCTACGCCATCGGCGCCGGCGACCAGGTCGTCGCCGTCGACAGCTACTCGACCTACCCCGAGGGGACGCCGGTCACCGACCTGTCCGGCTTCGACCCCAACGTGGAGGCCATCACCGGCTACGAGCCGGACCTGGTCGTGGTCGCCAACGATGCCAACGACCTCGTGGCCTCCCTGGGCGAGCTGGACATCCCGGTCTACGTCAACGCCGCTCCGGCCGACATCGAGGGTGGGTATGCCGGGATCGCCGACCTCGGGGTGCTCACCGGGCATGTGGATCAGACCGCGCAGACCGTGGCGACGATCCGCGATGAGGTGGACGCGGCGCTGGCCAAGGCTCCCGAGGCCCCGGTCCGGGTCTACCACGAGCTGGACGACACCTACTTCTCGGCCAGCTCCTACGGGTTCGTCGGCTCGGTCTACGAGGCGCTGGGTGCCACCAACATCGCCGACGAGGCCGACGCCGACCAGACCGGCTTCCCGCAGCTGACGGAGGAGGCGATCATCGCCGCCGACCCGGAGGTCATCGTGATCACCGACCAGGTGGACTACACGGAGCAGGACGTCGCAGACCGGCCGGGGTGGCAGGACATCACCGCGGTCCGGGAGGGCAACATCGTCACCGTCGACGCCGACATCGCCTCGCGCTGGGGGCCGCGGATGCCGCAGTTCATCGACGCTGCGGCGCAGGCGCTGAGCACCGCCGCCGTCCCGGCCGGCTGACCGCAGAGCGACTCACCGCATACCCGACCGACTGACAACCGACGGACACCACAGATGCTGACCACCACCGCTCGCTCCCCGCACCGGGACGATGCCGACGACCCGGTGCAGCGCGCGGCCGCCCGCGCGTTCAGCCTGTCCGGGTCGGCCCTGGCCGGTGCTCTGGTCATGCTGGTGGCGGTCGGACTGTTCAGCGCCACCACCGGGGCGGCCGGGCTGCCGATCGGCGGAGTCGTCACCACCCTGCTCGACGCACTGCCGCTGTTGCGCCTGGACTCCGCGTTGACGACCCAGCAGCAGGCGATCCTGTGGCAGATCCGGCTGCCCCGGATGGTCCTGGGCATGCTCGTCGGTGCGGCACTCGGGATGGCCGGGGCCGCCTTCCAGGGGGTCTTCCGCAACCCGCTGGCCGATCCCTACCTGCTCGGAGTCTCGGCCGGGGCAGGCTTCGGTGCGGTGCTCGCGCTGGGCTTCGGGCTCGACCTGGGCTGGGGTCCGTTCGGTGCCGTGCCGGCCGCGGCCTTCCTCGGTGCCTTGGTGGCGGTGCTGGCCTCGGCGTCGGTGGCGCGCGGAGCGTTCGGCTCGCCGGCGACGCTGCTGCTCAGTGGGGTGGCGATGGCCGCGCTGTTCTCCGCTGCCCAGACCTATGCGCTGCAGAAGCTCGACGAGACCCGGGCCCGCGAGGTGCTGTCCTGGCTGTTCGGGCGACTGGCCACCAGCGGCTGGGACCAGGTGCTCATCCTGGGCCCCTACGTCGTGCTGTGCGGTGGGGTGCTGTTGCTGCACCGTCGGCACTTGGACGTGCTGCGCGTCGGCGACGACGAGGCCCGTGCCCTGGGTCTGAACCCCACCCGCTCCCGGCTGGTCGTGATCACGGCGGCCACCCTGTTGACCGCGGCCGCCGTGTCGGTCAGCGGGTTGATCGCCTTCGTCGGGCTGGTCGTCCCACACGTCGTGCGGATGCTGACCAGCCACAGCTACCGCGTGATCCTGCCGCTGTCCGCCCTGGTCGGCGGGGCCTTCCTGGCCGCGGTCGACGTGGGGGCCCGCACCGTGGTCGCGCCCTCGGAGCTGCCGGTGGGCGTCATCACGGCCCTGGTCGGGGCACCGTTCTTCGCGTTCGTGCTGCGCCGTGGCCGCAAGGCGGGGATCTGAGTATGTCGTCCGCCGCCGTGGTGCCACAGGTGCCTGGTTCCATCGACTCATCGGGGCGCCGGGTGACTCTGCGGGCGACGGGGCTGGCCGTCACCTATGCAGGGACAGCGGTCCTGAACGGCGTCGATCTCGAGCTGCGCTCCGGAGAGTGGCTCGGCGTGATCGGACCCAACGGGGCCGGCAAGTCGACGCTGTTGCGCACCCTGGCCGGGCTCACCGACCACCGGGGCAGGGTCTCGCTGGCCAACGGGAGCAAGCCCACCGCCACGGATGTGTCGCTGATGCCCCAGACACCGCTGCTGCCCGAGGGGATGTCGGTCATCGAGTACATCCTGATCGGGCGCACCGCGCACCTGCGCTGGTTGGAACGGGAGTCCCGGTCCGACCGTGTGATCGCGGTCGAGGTGCTGCGCAGACTGGATCTGGAGCACTTCGCGGATCGCCCGGTGCGAGCGCTGTCCGGCGGTGAGTCGCAGCGCGTCGTGGTCGCCCGCGCCTTGGCCCAACGAGCCCCGATCATGCTCTTGGACGAGCCCACCAGTGCCCTCGACCTCGGCCACCAGGTGGAGGTGCTCGACCTGGTCGACGACCTGCGTCACGACGACGGCCTGGGGGTGGTCGCCGCGATGCACGATCTGACCACCGCCGCCCGGTTCGCCGACCGGCTGATGCTGCTGGACCAGGGCGGGGTCGTGGCCGTCGGCACTCCGCAGGTCGTGCTGGACCCCGAGCTGCTGTCGCGGGTCTACGCCACGCCGCTGACGGTGCGCGTCATCGACGGTGAGCGCGTCGTGCTGCCCGCACCTCGCTCGCGCGGCGCCTCCACCACGCACCGGAAGCAGGTGTCGTGACCAGCACGCCATCCCCCGGGGACCCAGTGGCGAGCATCCACGTCGACGGCTCGGACCCCGACAGCCCTACCCCCGACAGCCCTGCCCCCGACAGCCGAGCGCAGCGCGAGCACGACGCGCCGCGCACCAAGCGCCCCTACGACCGGCGTGCGCTGCGCTCCGCGTCCTCGCTCGTGCTGGTCAACACCGGGCACGGCAAGGGCAAGTCGACCGCGGCGTTCGGGACCCTCGTGCGAGCCGTGGCCCGGGACTGGCCCAGTGCTGTCGTGCAGTTCCTCAAGAGCGGCACCTGGCATACGGGCGAGGAGAAGGTGTGCCGTGGCCTGGGCGTTGAGTGGTTCTCCGCCGGCGACGGCTTCAGCTGGGACTCCGCGGACCTGGACGAGAGCCGCGCCAAGGCGGTTGCGGCCTGGGTCTTCTCCCAGGAGCTGATCCGTGCCGGGGCGCACCGGCTGATCGTGCTCGACGAGGTCAGCTATCCGATGTCGTGGGGCTGGATCGACCCGGCCGAGGTCGCGGCGACGCTGAGCGACCGGCCCCAGGACACCACCGTGATCCTCACCGGACGCGAGATGGCCCAGGAGGTCATCGACGTGGCCGACACGGTGACCGAGATGGTCAAGGTCAAGCACGCCTTCGACCAGGGCATCCGGGCGCGCAAGGGCATCGACTATTGAGCGGCGCGCGACGACCGGATGCTCACCCTGACGACGCCGCCCTGAGCCTGGCCGGGTCGACCGGGTCGACCGGGTCGGCCGGGTCGTCAGGGAGGGTCGGCGGAGCCCTGTTGGTCGTCGGGGCCACCAGTGGTGCCGGGAAGTCGACGGTCGCTGCCGCGCTGTGCCGCGCCTGGTCCCGGCAGGGCCGGTCGGTGGCGCCGTTCAAGGCTCAGAACATGTCCAACCATTCGGCCGTCACCCCCGACGGCGGGGAGATCGGGCGGGCCCAGGCGCTCCAGGCGCTCGCGGCCGGCGTCGAGACCGACCGCCGGATGAACCCCGTGCTGCTCAAGCCCACCCGCGGAGGCTCGAGCCACCTCGTGGTCCTGGGTGACGAGGCCGCCACCACCGACGCGCGCAGCTACGGCGACACCGCGCGCGAGCTGCGCGGGGTGGTGCTCGACGCGCTGACTGGGTTGCGCCACGAGCACGACTGGGTCGTCGCAGAGGGAGCCGGCGGGGCAGCCGAGATCAACCTGCTGCCGCGCGACCTGGTCAACCTGCCGCTGGCCGCAGCGGCCGGCATACCCGCACTGTTGGTCGTCGACATCGACCGGGGTGGAGCCTTCGCGGCCGCGCACGGCACGCTGGACCTGTTGCCGCAGCGGTTGCGGCGTCAGGTCGTGGGCATCGTGTTCAACCAGTTCCGCGGGGACCCCACCCTGCTCGCTGACGGCATCGCCGAGCTGACCCGCCGCGACGGGGTGCCGGTGCTGGGGGTCCTTCCGCATCTGAGCGAACACCCGATGCTGGGCGTGGAGGACTCCCTGGACCTGCCGGCGACCACGTCGGCCGGCCACGCAGGGTCGCCCCGACCGGTGCGGGTGGCCGTGATCCGGCTCCCGCACCTGGCCAACCCCGCGGACCTCGACCCGCTCGTGCTGGAGCCTGACGTCGAGCTGCGCTGGGTGAGTGGTCCGGGTGGTCTGGAGGACGCCGACCTGGTCGTGATCCCCGGCAGCCGGGCAACCGTGGCCGGTCTGACCTGGTTGCGCGAGCGTGGTCTGGACCGGGCGCTGCGGCATACCCGGGCTTCGGTGCTCGGCCTGTGCGCGGGCTACCAGATGCTGGGGGAGTGGATCCACGACGACCTGGAGTCCGGGCAGGGCGCGGTCGCCGGGCTCGGCCTGCTGCCGGTGACGACGACCTTCCGGGCGCCCAAGGTGGTCACGCGGAGCACGGGGTCGTCCGTTGGACCGGAGGGGACCGAGCATCCGGTGACGGGCTACCAGATCCGCTGGGGCCGGCCCGACGGTGGACAGCGGCCGTGGCTGCAGCTGGACCAGGGAGGGCCCGGCCCGGATGACTGCGGGCCCGGCCCGGCTGGTCCAGGTCCGGAGGGGGGTAGCGGCCAGGAGGGGCAGAGCAGCCCGGACGGTCGGGTGCGCGGCACCAGCCTGCACGGGGTCCTCGACGCCGATGGCTTCCGTGCCGCACTGCTGGGCGAGGTCGCCGCAACCCGTGCGCGTTGCTTCACGCCCACCGCCCGTGGGTATGCCGACGCGCTGCAGGACCATGTCGAGCACCTCGCCGACTGGCTCGAGGGGCATGTCGACCTGGAGCGGCTGAGCGCGCTCGCAGCCACCGCCGCAGCGCCCGACGAGCGACCCGGATGGTGACCCGGCAGACGACCTCGGGGACGGCCGGACCGAGGTCCGAGCGGGCTCCCAACCTCGCGCCGCCGGAGGGCGAGCACCGGGGGGTCCTGTGGTGGCGGCTCGACCCCTCCTGGAGCGCGTTGTCCTCGGCGCCGGTCGGGGGTGGGTGGAACCACGCGCAGTGGCTGGTCAACGTGGGTGTGCCGCTGGACTACGCGCGCACGGACCTGGTGGAGCACGCCGGGGAGATCGTCCGCGGACTCGGACTGCTCGATGGCGGAGTCGGGCGGGGAGCAGGCGGGCAGAGCAGGAGCGGCCCGGGAGCTGGCGGACAGATCAGGACCTGTCAAGGGATCGCGCTGTTCACCGCGGCCGACGTGAGCCAGGTGCAGCACGTCGAGCGCGACGGGGTCGCGGTCTCGGCGACGGTGGGGGTGACCAAGCCGACCTGGGCAGCCGACGCCTCGGGTGGCTGGTCGCCCTGGACGCCGGGCACCATCAACCTCGTGGTGCAGCTGCCGGTGGCCCTGCACCCGGGGGCGATGGTCAACGCGGTGATGACCGCGACGGAGGCCAAGGCGCAGGCGTTGCTGGAGGCGGGGGTTCCGGGCACCGGGACGGCCAGCGACGCCGTGGTGGTGCTGTGCCCCGGTCGCGGTGACCTCGAGCCCTTCGCCGGGCCCCGCTCCCCCTGGGGGTCCCGGCTCGCCCTCGGCGTGCACGACGCGGTGCGGGCCGGCCTGGCGGTGGGCTCGTGCTGACCCTGGTGCTGGGCGGCACCCGGTCGGGCAAGTCCGCGCTGGCCGAGCAGCTGGCTGCGCAGACGGCTGCAGACCTCGGGGCGGTCGTGACCTACGTCGCGACGGCCGTGGTGGACCCGCACGACCAGGACCACGTGCGGCGGGTCGCCGCGCACCAGGCGCGCCGGCCGCCGAGCTGGGCCACGGCCGAGTGCGCACAGGCCGACGACCTGGTCGACCACCTCCGGGGCCTGGACGGGGTCGTGCTGGTGGACTCCCTCGGCTCGTGGCTGGCGCGGCACCCTGACTTCGAGGTGGACCCCACCCCCCTGCTTTCGGTCCTACGCGCGCGCACCCGGCCCACGCTGCTGGTCTCCGAGGAGGTCGGCCTCGCCGTCCACCCACCCACGGCGCTCGGGCGGCGCTACGTCGACGCGCTCGGTGTGCTCAACCAACGGGTGGCGGCGATCGCCGACCGCGCGCTGCTGGTCGTGGCCGGGCGCACGCTGGAGCTCGGCCCGCCCTCCCAGCGCCCCCCGCCCTCTCAGCGCCGCCCTTCCGGCCCGCCGGATCCGCATACTCTCGGCGAGACGGGCCGATGAGCCGGGTCCCTCGGCCCGCACTCGGCGTCGCGGCAGGGCTGCTGCTCGACCGGCTCCTCGGTGAGCCGCCGGCGTCGCTGCATCCGGTGGCTTGGTTCGGCAGGGTCATGACGCGGTGGGAGTCGGTGGTGTATGCCGATAGGCGCGGCCCCGGTGTCGCGTATGCCGTGTCTGGTGTGGCACTGGGTGTCTTCGCCGCCGCGTCGGTGCGCTCGACGGCACTGACTGTCGCCGTCTGCGTGGCCGGGCGCGAGCTGCGCCGGGTCGCCGCCGTGGTGGAGTCGCACCTGCTGGTCAGTGACCTGGAGCAGGCCAAGGCCGCTCTGCCGTCGCTCGTGGGGCGGGACCCGAGCACGCTGGACGCCTCGGGTGTGTCCGCAGCGGTGATCGAGTCCCTGGCCGAGAACACGGTCGATGCCGTGCTGGGCCCCATCGTCTGGGGCCTGCTGCTGGGTGCACCGGGGGCGGCTGCCTACCGAGCGGCCAACACGATGGACGCCATGGTGGGGCACCGGGGTTCCCGGTACGGCCGCTTCGGCTGGGCATCGGCACGGCTCGACGACGCGGCCGGGTGGGTGCCGGCCCGCATCTTCGCCGCTTTGGTGGCGCTCGTGCGGCCGCACTCGGCATACCGGATCGCGGTGCTGGTGCGGCGGGACGCCCGCGCCCACCCCTCGCCCAATGCCGGGGTGGCCGAGACGGCGGTGGCTGCTGCGTTGCGGGTCGAGCTGGGCGGGCCGCTGCGCTACGGACCGATTGAGCAGGATCGCCCGCGGCTCGGCGACGGGCCACGCCCCGAGCCCCAGGACATCGCGGCGACGATGCGGCTGACCGACGACGTGGAGCGCGCCGCCCTCATCCTGCTGCTGGCGCTGTGGTGGCTCGGACATTCAAGGAGCGCTCGATGACTGACTCACCGTTTGCCGCTGCGCCGGCGCTGGACGCCGCGGCGATGCACCGGGCGCGGCAGCGCTGGGCCACGCGAGCCAAGCCCCTTGGCTCGTTGGGGCGTCTGGAGGACCTCGGCGTCCATCTTGCCGGGGTGACCGGGCGATGCCCCCCATCGGTGCCGGGCCGGCCGCGGATCGTGGTCTTCGCCGGCGATCACGGGGTGGTCGCCGACGGTGCCAGCGCGTGGCCCGCCGAGGTGACCGGGGCGATGATCGCCTCGATGACGCAGCAGGGGGCGGCGATCAACGCCTTCGCCGGCGTGATCGGAGCGAGCATGACCGTCGTCGACGTCGGCGTCGCGGGGCCGCGGGGGGCGGTGCCGGGGGTGCGGGATGAGCGGGTGCGCGACGGCACGGCAAGCATCGCCCGGACGGACGCCATGAGCATCGAGGAGGCCCGGGCCGCCCTCGACGTGGGCAGGCAGCTGGCCGGGGAGTGCATCGCCGAGGGCGTCGACAGCCTGATCGGAGGCGAGATGGGCATCGGCAACAGCACGTCGGCCGGAGCGCTGATCGCCTCGGTGACGGGCGCCTCCGCCGAGGCCGTCACTGGAGACGGCGCAGGGGTGCCGGCAGCGGGCTTGACGCACAAGCGGGGACTGGTCGCTTCGGCGCTGCGACGGTCCTCACGCGTGGACCAGCCCCTGCAGCGGCTGGCTGCGCTCGGTGGGTTGGAGATCGCGGCGCTGGCCGGCTGCTACGTCACCTCCGCGGCGCAGCGCGTCCCGTTCATTGTCGACGGGGTGATCGCCTGCGCGGCGCTCTGCGTCGCCGACACGCTCTCACCGGGAACTGCCGCTCATGCGATTGCCGGGCACCGCTCGAGTGAGCCCGGCGCTGCTCTCGCCTTGCGGCACCTGGGCCTGGAGCCGCTGCTGGACCTGCGGCTGCGACTGGGGGAGGGCACCGGCGCGACCCTGGCGTTTCCGCTGGTCCGAGCGGCGGCGGCGGCCCTGGAGGGAATGGCCGACCTGCCGGCGGGGCCGGCGTAGGTCCCGCCCCGAGCGTGATCAAGGGTGCGGCGGGACGTGATCAAGGGTGCGACGGGACGGTATACCTCGTCGTGGGGCTTGAGCTCAGGTGCGCTTGCGGCTTCCGCTGGCCCCCTCGGCCACGCCGATAAGCAGGAAGGCGGCGATGATCGCGACGATCGCGCCCAGCCAGTTGAGCTCCCACACGTTGCCGGTGCCGAGCGCGTTGGCCACGACGCCACCGATGAGGGAGCCGACGACGCCGAGCAGCAGGGTCATCAGGATGCTGAGGTTCTGCTTGCCTGGCTTGATCAGCCGGGCGACGGCGCCGACGAAGAGGCCGAAGACGAGGAAGCCGATGATGGCCATGGGTGAACTCCTTAAGTGGTGTGGCTCGAGGTGGCCGAGACAGGGAAGACCCTACGTCAGCGCCGACCCACCGGCCTGCTGGCCCCGGTGCCACCGTTAGGAGGGTGCTGCCCTCAGGGCGGTGTTGCCGTCAGGACGATGCGGAACCCTTGTCTTCGACGCGAGGACTGGCCCCCTGCAGTCGGTCGATGTGTTGGGACGCCTCCGCCTTGGTCATGTCGGCGGGCAGCTGCTCGCCGGCCTCCCGGGCCAGGGTGTCGAGGTAGCTGCGCTGGGCCTGGGTGATCGGCTCGTCACCGGTCACCCAGTCGTCAGGGTCGCGCTGCACGTCGGTGGCAGAGTCGCTCGCGGTCTCCGGAGTGGGCGCCCCGAGCATCTCCTGGTCGTGGTCCTGCTGCTGATCGCTCATGACTTGAACGGTAGACGAAGGCACCGACAAGCGCCGGGCGGGGGCTCCCGGACACTCGGTCCGATCCGTTCGCTCATTCCCGGCGGCTCAGGGCTGACTCCTTGTGGGCCGCCCCGGAGCTTGTCTTGTCCGACTCGACGATGTAGTAGGGGTCGTCCTCGGCAGGTCGGAACTGCTGACCCTTGAACTCGAAGTCCTCGGTCCGCTTCTCCTGGACCGTGCCGTGCGTGGTGCCCTGCGAGGTGTTCCAGGAGACCTTGTCGCCCTTGCTGAATGCCATCCCCTCACGGTAGGTCCGCACCCGCGGTGGCGCGCGTCGGATCGCGCCTGGGTCGCGCGGAGCTCGCTCGTCCGAGCGTCTGTCGGCGTGGCCTCAGGCGTCGAACTCGTCGGCACCGACCTCGGGTTGTCCCTCCTCGATGGCGCGGACGACTCGGTCGGCGACGACTTGGGGTTTCAGGCCCTCGGGCAGCTTCGGCGGCTGCCCCGACAGCGACCTGGTGACCAGGCCGGTCTCGGTGTGCGGCGGTCGCACGTCGATGACCGAAATCTTGGACCGGCGCAGCTCTCGGACCAGAGCCCGGTCGGCGGCACTCAGCGCCGCCTTGCTGGCGCTGTAGGCGGCCATGCCGGGCATCGGCTGGCCGGCCACGACAGCGGACACGTTGACCACGAATCCGCTGCTGTCCGCCAGCATGGGCGCAACCCGACGCAGCAGCCACAGCGGACCGATCACGTTGGTCATGAACAGCTCCTCGATGACCGCATCCTCTGTGTCGGTGAGGCTGCCGAAGGCCACCACACCGGCGGCGTTGACCACCCCGTCGAGGCGGCCGTAGGCCTCGCGAGCGGCATCGACCAAGGTCTCACCCGCAGTGGCGTCGGTCAGATCGGCGACGACGACGGGTGCGTCGGCGATGCCCGCGTCGCGCAGACGCTGCTCGTCACGGCCCATCAGCATGACCCTCGCGCCGCGTTCGTCCAGAGCGCGGGCGATGAGCGCGCCCAGCACGCCGCTGGCCCCGACGACGGCGACGACGGATCCATCAAGTGTGTGACCAGGCATGACGTCACTCTAGACGCGGCTCGATGATCACCGGCGGATGCCCCGTGCCGGCCCCGGGGCAGGACGACCCGCTCGGCGTAGGCTTGCGGGCATGCCCGTGTCACTCGGCTCAGATGTGGCCACCGCGCCGGTCGCGTCCCTCGGCCTCGTCGGTGGCTATCTCCTCGCACGGGAGTCCGGCAGCCGACCGCTCGGCGGGGTGGTGTCGGGGCTGGCCGGGGCGTATGCGGTGCGCACCTGGGCTGTCCGGGACGGTGCCCTCACCGCAGCGGTGCTGGGCTCGCTCTACGTCGCAAGTCTCGTCGCCTCGCACCCTCTGGCCAAGAAGGTTGGTGCGTGGCCTTCTGTGCTCGGTGCCGCTGCCTTCACCACGGGAGTCGTGCATTTGGTGTCCGACCGACGACGCTGAGCTGACGCAGCGGGCAGATCAGAAGGGTGGGGGGTCGTGGGCCGGTGGTGGTGGGGGGGTGGGGTTGATGAGCTCGTCGGGGTCGGGTTGTCCGGGTGGGGGTCCGGGGCGGCGGCGTCCGTCGGTGTGGTGGAACAGGGTCAGCGGGCGTTCGTGGCCGTAGCGCCAGGCGTCTTCGTCGTCGTCGATGGCTTCGAGCCATTGGTCCATGCCGGTGCGGGTGGACAGG
>NZ_JBPCKQ010000082.1:0-3670 GCF_051004135.1 Ornithinimicrobium sp. | reverse complement strand
CCACGGGACATCGACTACACCGCGGTCTGCAGTTCTGGGGCACCGACGATTCGGGCCAATGCGGCTGGCGCGAGCGCAGCGAGTAGCAGTCCAAAGGTGCCGAAGATCAGCCGGTCGACGCCTTCGGGTTGGCGCATGACCGTGTTGGCGACCGCGAACATGGTCAGGACCGCCGCGTCGGCGAGCAGCACGGCGAACGCCAAAGACCAGGCGCGAACCTGGACCCGCCGCATGGGCGTCCAAACGGACAGGGCGTGGGCGACCGGCAGGAACACGATCATGGCGGCGAGCAGCACCGGCCGCATCGCCAAGGTGAAGTAGATCGCCAGCGACGTGAACACGATCACCAGCCCCGCCAGGAAGACGACGAAAAGCTCGACGCCGGTGTCGCGCTGCAGCGCGGAGTCCATCAGCACCTCCTGCAAGGGCACCAGCGGCGCGTCCACGCTGGTGCCGGAGGCATCCAGCGCGATCCGGCCAAGGTTGGACAGCGCCCCACCGATCGACAGCAGCAGCGCCCCGCCCGCCGAGGCGAGCATCCCGGCCATCAGCGCTCGGAAGATCGCCTGCACGATGCGCGTGGTGTTGCCCGTGATCATGCCAGCGACGACCTCGGCGATGAGGGTGGCGACCATCACCAGGGCGGCCAGCGCGTAGATCGGCAGGGCCGGGCCTTCCAGGACGGGCGTGTACCAGTCGCGGCTGACCGGGGCGGTCGAAGACTGCAGGGCGACCAGGTCCAGCGTCCAGAACGCGCCGCGCAGGATCCACACGGTCAGCTCGCCGCCGGCCTCGCGCAGCAGGCTCTGGGCCCACTCTTGGCCGGTCCAGGCCAGCCCGAGCACGCCGCCCAGCGCGACGACGCCCACCAGCACGAAGGGGATGGCGCCCTCCTCGTCGTGGAGCATGCCGTGTCCCTTCACGGCTGGCGCCCCACGGGGGGCAGTGGCAGCGGCCAGGTCGCCAGCGCATCTCGCAGCAGTGCACGTGTTCGTCCCGGCGCGGACGCCGTCGCCTGCACCAGCGGCGTGGGGCCCTCGACCGTGTCCAGGCCCGTGACCGTCCATGTCCGTCCGGTGCTGGTCAGATCGACCGTGGAAGTGGTGAACACCGCTCCGCCCGCGTCGCCGACTCCGACCACGGTCATCGCCCAGACCTCGACCTGCGCGAATGCCGCGGGGTGGTCGTAGGCGACGAGCTTGGCAGCCAGAGGGGCGAAGAAGTACATGCGGCGGCTCTCGGGCTGGCTTGCCCAGCCTGATAGCTCGAACTCGGTGCGAGCCGACTCCACCTGCCGTGCCTGGACCGCGGCCTGGGATTCGGTGAACACAACGGCGGCAACCTCGCCAAACCGTCCCGGGTCGAACACCACCTCGGCCTGTCCAGTTACCGCCACCGCGGTGACGGCAGCGGCGGTCGCTCCGTCCGGGGTGAGGGCAAACGCCCATGGGACACCGTCCACCAGCTCGGGCGCACCCCATGCGATCGCGACGCTCCGGTCATGGGAGTCGATGGGCAGTACGGACTGGCGCACGGACCCGGTCGGGCGGGTTAGACCCTGCCAGAGCAGCCAGCCACCCCCACCCAGTAGGAGAGCCACGAGCGCGGCAGCGCCCGTTAGCCACACCCGCTGCGACGCGGTTCGGTCGCCGTAGCCGCTCGGCATGGTCAGCTCCCCAGCCGGAACCCGGCGTTGACGATCGCCGAGGCGGCGCCCATCACTACCGCGCCGACGAACCCGCCGATCACCATGAACCGGCCCCACGTCACCCCCTGGGGGTGGGCTCGGTTCGTGGCCAGCGCCCAAGTCGCCCCACCGATGACCACCACCCCTGCCGCGAACAGCATCCCGGCCAAGGTCAGTCCGTTCAGCGCCGCGATGATCTGCTCGTAGTTGGGGATCCACTGCCGCCCCCGTGAGGGATCCATCGGCGGCACTACTTGGGCCAGCACACGCGCGCTCCAAGACGACATGTCGTACCTCCGTGTCCAGACCGGCGGCCCGGGCCGACAGCCGGAGCCGGTCAGGGAGTTGCCCCCCGCGTCGCCGGGTTGTGACTGGCGTTTCGCTACCCCCGCCGTCGTCACATTTTCGTGGTGCGTGTGGTGACTCCCTGCACGACCGGGAGGACCCATGCGAGACCTCGCGACCGTCGCGGTCGCCACGCTCACACTCGTCGGCTGCACCACCAGCCCAATTGCTATAGAGGATGGCCCGCCCGTCCGGCATGTCGCGCTCTCACGACTGCCCGAACAGCCCGCCCACGACCATGAGGTGCGGGTGGCCCAGCCACCAGGCCCGGTCGACCGCAGCGACCCGGTGGCGGTCGCCGTCGCGCTGATCGTGACCGGGCTGGCCGAGGAGGGCCTCGAGGTGGTGGACCTCGGCACCGACGCGTTTGTGGCGAACGCCGATGTTGCCACCGTGCGCATCGCCGCCACCCACCGCGCGGACGTGGCTGCAACGCCACACACTTCGGTTTATGAGCTCGACCTCATCTGCGACCCCGAAGGGTCCTGGCGTTTGGTCGACTCCCGGCAGGCGCAGTGATGCGCCGAAGCCTCGTTGCTGCCGCCATCGTCATCGTCGTGTTACCGCTAGGCCTGGTGGTGGCGATCACCACTGGTAGTGCCCATCCGCCGGTCGGGTTCGACCCAGCGTCCGTGGCGGGTGAGATTCCGGAGCCGATGCTGTCGGCCTACGTCGACGCTGCCGAGCGGTGGGAGATCGACTGGGCGCTGCTGGCCGCGATCGGCAAGCTCGAATGCGACCACGGCCGCTACCCAGCCCCTGGTTGCCGGCCACCCGGCACCGTCAACTTTGCCGGCGCGCGGGGGCCAATGCAGTTCCTCGGCTCCACCTGGCGCGCCTCCGCCGGGCGTTACGACATAGACGTGGCGGGCCCGCCGGTCCGTGACGGGCAGGGCTACGGAACCGACGGAGACGGCGATGGGATCGCCGACCCCTGGAGCCCGTTCGACGCCATCCACTCCGCCGCCCGCTACCTCGTCGCGCTCGGCGGCCGGAACGACCCGCGGCTCGCGGCCAAGGGCTACAACGCCGGCCCCGCAAACCCCAGCCCCACCGCCGGGGAGGGCTACGCCGCTCGTGCGGTTGAGCTGATCGCCCACTATCACCGGCTCGCTGGTCTCGGAGGGCCGGGCACACCGCGTGCGGCGGTCGTTCAAGACGGATATGCGCTGCCTTTCGCTCCGGCCGGACTGCACGCGGTCACCACTCACGCCAGCCCGTCTCGCGACCCGGAGTGGCAGCTCGTCAAGCCGCACCACTCCGGGCGGGTTGGGTCGGACATCTCGCTCGCGGTCGGCACGGCCCTGTACGCCCTGGTGGATGGGGACGTCGTCTGGGCGGGCGCATCCGGCGACTGCGGCTACGGGCTGGCCATCCGCAATCCGGGGCAGCAGGCCTCGATCACGTACTGCCACCTGTCAGCCATCGACGTCGCTGCCGGGCAGCAGGTTGATGCCGGTCAGCCCGTCGGCCGCTCGGGTGGCCAGCCCGGAACACGAGGTGCCGGCAACTCCACGGGACCGCACCGGCACTTGCACATAGACACGCCGTCCGGTCGCAGCTGCCCCCAGGCGCTGCTGCTCGGGCTGTGGCGCGGCTGGCCGGTCCCCACCATTGCGGGACTGCGCACCTCCGGGT
>NZ_JBPCKQ010000081.1:0-5326 GCF_051004135.1 Ornithinimicrobium sp. | reverse complement strand
ACGGGTCCGGGAGGGCACTGCGGGGCGTCACTTCACTCCAGCGCGGTCGACCTGCCCCCGCACATCGACACTTCGGATCAGCCACTTCCCGGACCCGCACCCCAGACGCTACCGGCCATCACGACCCATGCGCACCCCGGTCCGGGCTCGGCTCCTCAGCCAACGCGGCGACGCGCCGGAGGTGTCAAGGTGCAGCGCCCTACTGGACGAACGACCTTGACGGCGACAAGCGCCGGCGCACACTCCCAGGAACCGATTCCGGCGACTTGACAACAGAAGGGAGCCGGAATGCCGCACGCTGCGGCCTTACAGTCGAGATCTGCCTGACCGGGGATCGAGGTCCAGGCCCGAGCGCAGGGTGGCCGGGTTGCTAGCCATCCAGGAGCCCAGCACGACCCACGATGGCCGGGCGCACCAGGTTCGGGACATCCCGCGTGGAGAGCCCTTCGGCCAGCGGCGTCGGCGCTAGCATCGGAGCATCGTGGGGAGCGTAGGTGAGAGAGCGCCCGGCCGTGTGGTGGTGGTGCCCCGCGGCTCTCAGTTGTCCACCGCGGCCTGGGGACAGCTTCTGGCCACCCTTCCGCGATGCGAGCAGGAGCGGATCGGTGGTCTGCACCGCTGGGAGGACCGTCAGGACTCCGCGCTTGGATGGTCGTGCCTGCAGGACTTTGCACGAGACGCAGGCACGACGGCGGGTCGCAACCGCTCCGGACGACCCGTGGCCGGCGCGGGGATAGACGTCGGCCTGTCGCACAGCGGTGGCTGGATCGCCGCGGCGACCACGCGCAGCGGATGCGTGGGCGTGGACATCGAGGCGCCCCGGCCGGTGTCACCGGCGCTCGCCCGACGCTGTCTGGCCGACTCAGAGCTGGCCTGGTGGGAGGACGCGCCCCCAGGGCGTGCCCGCGCCCTGCGCTTCCTGCAGCTGTGGACGGCCAAGGAGGCCTACCTCAAGGCCACCGGCGCCGGGTTAAGCACGGACCCGCGTGACCTTGAGATCGACGTGACCGGCGACCGGCCGGTGCTCGCCGGCGACGGGACCGGATCCTGGGAGGTGTCTGCCTGGAGCCCGGCGCCCGACACCTGGCTCACTGTCTGCACCGGTCCGCGCCGGTGAGCGGAGACACGTTGGTCGACGTGCTCCTCGGCGCCGTCGAGCAGGCACCCGAGCAAGTGCTCGTCCAGGTCGACAGCACCGGAGCCGAGACGGTCCGCACCTACCGGCAGCTGCTCGACGAGGCGCTGCGCATCGCCGGCGGCCTGCGCGCCGCGGGCCTGATCGAGGGTATGCCGGTGCTAATCCTCCCCACCGTTGGCACCGACTTCGTCCCCGCCTGCTGGGGAGCCGTGCTGGCCGGTGCCGTACCGGTGCCCGTGGCGCCGCAGCTCGAGCGGGTGCATGCGGTCCGGGCGCATCTGGGCGATGCCCCGATCGTCGTGGCCGAGTCGCAGGCCACGCTGGCCAGCACGCTCGCCGGAGGCAACGACCCTGGGCAGGCCCGGGTGTTGACCCTGGAGCAGCTGCGGCACGCCGATCCCCTGCCGGCCCATCGCCCGGAGCCCGAGGACCTCGCCCTCCTGCAGTTCTCCTCGGGCAGCACGAGCCGGCCCAAAGGGGTCCGGCTCACTCACGCCAACCTCGTGGCCAACCTGCGCCAGGCGCGCTCGGCGGGTGCAGCGAGCGCCAGCGACGTAGTGGTGAGCTGGCTGCCCTACTTCCACGACATGGGGCTGATCGGTGCCCATCTCACCGCGCTGTCGACGGGTGCCAAGCAGGTGACGATGGAGCCGGCGGTCTTCGCCAGGCGGCCGGCGCTGTGGCTGCAGGTCGCCGACCGGCACCGGGCCACGGTCCTGCCGATCGCGAGCTTCGCGCTCGCGCTGACCTGTCAGCGGGTGAGCGCCGATCAGGTGGCCGCGCTCGACCTGAGCTGCGTGCGGATGATCGGCGTGGGCGCCGAGCCCATCCCCGTGCCCGCCTGGCGGGACTTCACCCGGCACCTGCAACCGGCCGGGCTCGACCCGCGCGCGATGACGCCGCTGTATGGATTGGCGGAGGCCACCGTCGCGGTGGCCTTCGGTCCGGTCGGGCAGGTCGCGCCCATTCTGCGCCTGGACCGCAGTGCCCTGGCGCACGGCCGCGCCCTCGACGCTGATCCCGACGCGCCTACCTCCGCGAGCATCGAGCTGATGGAGATCGGTCCCGCCGTGCCCGACGGTGAGCTGCGCGTCGTGGACGACGACGGCAGCGAGCTCGGGGACTCCCAGGTCGGGCAGGTCGAGTTCCGCGGGCCCAACGTGGCGCAGGGGTATGCCGGACTGTCGGCGCAGACGTCGGCGACCTTCATCGACGGCTGGCTGCGCACCGGTGACCTCGGCTTCCTGCGCAAGGGCCGACTCTGCGTCACCGGGCGGGCCAAGGACGTGCTCTACGTCAACGGCCAGAAGCACCATGCACATGACGTCGAGCAGATCGTGGCGGCCACACCGGGTGTGCCGCCCGGACCGGTCGCGGTCGTCGGGTCCACCACCGAGCAGGGGACCGAGCGGGTGACGGTGTTCGTCACCGCTCCACGACCGCCCGCAGATCCTTCCGACGTCGTGACTGCTGTGCGGGCTAGCGTCCGCGAGACGCTGGGCCACGACGACGTGTCGGTCGTGCCCATCCCCGCCCGACGGTTCCCGCGCACGACCAGCGGCAAGATTCAGCGGGCCGCACTGCGTGCCGTCGTCGCCGCCGGCAAGTTCGATGCCCTCACTGCGGTGCCGACACCGACACCAGGACCAGCAGCAACCCCGACCCCGGGACACGCGCCGCGCTCGCGGACCGAGGTCGAGGCGATCGTCACTGCGATCTGGGCGCGCGTCCTGGACGTCCCTGCCGCGCAGATCCAGCCCGACGACCGGTTCCTGGCCATCGGGGGCACGTCGCTGAGCGCGATGCAGCTGCTCGCGCACCTGGAGGACGAGTTCGGTGGTCCACTCGAGCCGGGCGTGCTGCGCGACTGCGGCACGGTCTCCGCGCTTGCCGACCATCTGATCGGTCGTTCCCAGGGCGGCGCCGCCCCCACCCAGACCGTGCGATCCGCGTCGACGACCCAGCCCGCCGCCGTGATCGGCATGGCCTGCCGCTTCCCCGACGCCGACACCCCGGAGGCGTTCTGGCACAACCTCGTCGAGGGCAGAGACAGCGTCACCGAGGTGCCCGCCGCACGCTGGAGCGTGCCGGAGGGAGCCCGGGCCCGGTGGGGTGCCTTCCTCGACGACGTCGCCGAGTTCGACGCCGACTGGTTCGGCATGGGCGACGACGAGGCCGCGATGACCGACCCGCACGCCCGGATCTTCCTCGAGGTCGCGCACGAGGCATTGGAACGCGCGGGCTACGCCGGCCCCCGGCGCCGAGGACGGCGCGTCGGGGTCTTCGTCGCGGTCGGCGAGAGCGGCTATGCCGAGCTGCTGCACCAGGCGATGGCCGACGGGGTGAGGCTGCCGCCGTCGGTCCTGGTCGGCAACCTGCGCAACCTCATCGCCGCCCGCGTCGCCCACCACCTCGACCTGTCCGGGCCGGCCATGGCGGTCGACACCGCCTGCTCCTCCTCGCTCGTGGCGCTGCACCTGGCCCGGCGCAGCCTGGAGGCGGGCGAGTGCGACCTGGCGGTGGTCGGCGGGGTCAGCCTCAACCTCACGCCCACGGCATATCGGCTGCTGGAGTCGGCGCAGGCGCTCTCGCCCACGGGTCGGAGCCGGGCCTTCGCGGCCGGGGCCGACGGCTTCGTGCCGGGGGAGGGTGCGGCAGCGATCGTGCTCGAGCCGCTCGACCGGGCGACCGACCACGGCGATCGGGTGCTCGCGCTCGTGCGCGGCAGCGCGGTCAACAACGACGGCCGGTCGCTGAGCCTGATGGCCCCCAACCCGGTGCTGCAGGCCGAGGTCATCCACGACGCCTACCGGGACGCGGGGATCGACCCGGCGAGCGTCGGCTACGTCGAGGCCCACGGCACCGGCACCGCGGTGGGCGACCCGATCGAGGCCCGCTCCCTGGTGCACGCCTTCCCGCGCGGGCCGGACGGCACCCCCCGCTGGGTGGGCTCGGTCAAGACCAACCTCGGCCACCTGCTCAACGCCGCCGGCATGCCCAGCCTGGTCAAGGTGATCCTGGCGCTGCAGCACCGCGAGCTGCCGCCGTCGCTGCACCACGACCATCCCTCCGGTGAGCTCGACCTGGCCGCCGGGGGTCTCGAGGTGATCACGGAGCACCGCAGCTGGTCGGGGGCGCGTCCGCTGCGGGCGGGCATCAACGGCTTCGGCTTCGGCGGCACCAACGCCCACGTGATCCTTCAGGAGGCGCCCCCGCCCGCCGCGCTTGCGCCGGCTGCTGTGACGCCGCACCTGCTCACCCTGTCGGCCGGCTCTGAGGAGGCGCTGCGAGCGGCCGCGACAGACCTGGCCGCCCATGCCCGGGCCCACCCCGAGATCGACGAGGGCGACCTGTGCCGCAGCGCGAGCACGGCACGCGACGACGCCCCCCACCGCCTGGCGCTGGTGGCCGACGGCGACCTCGCGGCAGGCCTGGAGACCAGGCTCGAGACGCGTCCGCGGGCCGGCGAGGCCCCGGCTCGCGCGGCCCGTGGCCGTCCCCGGCTCGCCCTGCTCTTCGCCGGCCAGGGCACCCAGCTGCTTGAACTGGGATGCGGTCTGCACGCCACTGCGCCGGCCTACCGCCGGATGATGGAGCGGCTGTCGGAGGCCGCCGGGCCGGTCGAGGGCCGCACCCTGGCGCAGCGGTCGTTGGACCCCGGTGTCGAGCAGGAGCAGCCGCTGAGCACCGCCGTCGCCCAGCCGCTGCTGGTCGCCGTCGGCGTCTCGCTGGCCGAGCAGCTCCGGGCCTGGGGTGTGACGCCGGACGGCGTGCTGGGCCACAGTGTCGGGGAGCTGGCAGCGGCCGCGGTATGCGGTGCGCTCACCCCGGCCGAGGCGGTGCGCCTGGCGGTCCGCCGCGGCGCCCTGATGCAGGAGCACTGCTCCGCCGGGGGGATGGCTGCCGTCGTCGGCCCCGACGCCGAGACCAGGGAGGTCGTCGAAGCGGAGGAGGGCCGGCTCTCGGTGGCTGCCGTCAACGGACCGGACCACCTGGTGATCTCGGGGGAGACCGACGCGCTGTCGCGGGCCGTGGCCGAGCTGACCCGGCGCGGCTGCCGGTGCCGCCGTCTGGAAGTCTCCCGCGCGTTCCACTCGGCGATGGTGGACACTGCGCTGCCCGGGCTGGTAGAGGGAGCGGCCGCCAACCCCCGTTTCCCCATCTCTGTCGCCCCCCTGTTTCGCGCAG
>NZ_JBPCKQ010000080.1:0-27547 GCF_051004135.1 Ornithinimicrobium sp. | reverse complement strand
ACCCCGCTCTCATCTCGAAGGAGCAGTTCGCGATCGTGCGTGGCCTCATGGTCACCGATGCACCTTCGCTGCCTCGGTCACGACGCTCCGTTCACCCGTACCAGCTTCGCGGCCTTCTTGTCTGCGTGCACTGCGGACGACGGATGCAAGGGGCCTGGCGAGCCAACCGCGCCAACGGCTCCGCTGGACGAGTACTCTACCGGTGCGGTCTGCGGAACATGCGCTCGATACCACCCGAGCTGAGCGATCACCCCCAGTCCCTGTACGTGCGTGAGGACCACATTCTTCCCCCTCTCGACGCATGGATCGCGAAGCTGACCTCTCCCGAGGCACTGGAATCGGAGCAACCGGTCCCTCCTGGCGCCGCCGCCCACTCCTCCCTTCGCCAGCGCATTGGTGAAGTAGACCGGAAGATCAACGCCTTGCTGGCAGCTATCGAGAGTGGGGCGGACATTCCCGCCCTGACCGAGCAACTCTCGCGCCGGACTCGTGAGAGGGAGGGACTCCTGGCACAGTTGCGGGCGACCGATCCCACCCCGCGAGTGACAGCAGAGGAGATGGCCACGGCTCTGGACGAGTTGGGCGGGATCGCCACCGTGCTGGCCAAGGCGGACCCCGCCGACAAGGCGAGACTCTACGGCTCGCTGGGGATCAAGCTCGAGTACGACCACAGCAAACTACTGGTCAGGGCCACTGCAGCGACAGCGTGTGTCCCTGAGCGTGTCCGGACCCCTAGATGCTCAACACCCCACACAGCAGCCATTTCCGCAAGTCACAGGCCAATCTTGACATCAAGAAGTGTCCGGAGGAGGACTTGCCCACATGGCATAAACTGCCTGAGCTTCTCAGTCGGTACGTAATTGCAGTTCTGGGAGCCGTCGAGGCCGGGTGTCTCATCCACCACCGAGCGCAGGCCAGGCCGCACCGCCCCGCCGTGCACTCGCCGCACCGCCCTGCTCCTGGCCAGGTGGTCAAGGTCCGAGCGCACCGTCACCTCGGTCACCTGCATCAGGTCTGCCAGGTCCGTGACCCGCGCGAAACCCTGCGCATCGATGATCTCCAGGATACGGGTTCGGCGAGCATGGGCGGGTGGAACGAGGGGACGCCTCACATGGTCATCATCTGTCCAGGCGCAGCTGGCGTCAAAGCGGCGGCGTCGATCGCTCAATCGGCGGGCAGCCGTAGACCGGTCAACCCCCCGTCGACGGTCAGCGCCACGCCGGTGGTTGCACTCGCCAGTGGGCTGGCCAAGCCGGCCACAGCGTGCGCCACCTCGTCGGCACTGACCAAGCGTCCAGTGGGCTGACGCGCCTGCAACGCTTCGCGCTCTGTCGTCGGGTCCTCGGAGGCGTCGAGCAATCTGGACACCCACGGAGTGTCAGCAGTGCCCGGGTTCACGCAACACACCCGAACGTTGTCCGACACGTGATCGGCGGCCATGGCCCGGGTCAGTGCGAGCACCGCCCCCTTGCTAGCACTGTAGAGGGCGCGCTGCGGCAGACCGACCTCGGCGGCCACCGAGCAGGTGTTGACCACCACGGCTGCAGCGGAACGACGAAGGTGGGGCAAGGCGGCCCGGGTCATCCGGACGGTGCCGTAGACGTTGACGTCGAAGACCAGACGCCACTCCTCGATGGAGTTGTCGGCCACGGTCCCGGCGGCGCCGATGCCCGCGTTGTTGACCAGGATATCCAGTCCACCGGCGCGGTCCACGATGGCCGCCACGGCTGCCTCGACAGCATCGTCGTCGGTGACGTCCGCAGCCAGGACCCGGACGCCGCCCCGCGTGGTCCCCTCCTGCCGGTCGATCGCATAGACCGTCGCACCACGGGCCTGCAGCAGATGGCACACCGCCTCCCCAATTCCCGAGGCGCCTCCCGTGACGACGGCGGTCAGACCGCTGAACTCAGCCATAGCGAGCGTGCCTTCTCCTCGAGGACGGGGTTCAAGTCTGTGCCGCGACGCGCGTGCCGGTCAAACTGGGGACGCCAAACAGGTCGGATCAATAGTTCGTGAGACGACACGGAGGAGCTCTCCCTTCTCAGCCATAACGTCGAGCATAACGTCGAGGCCCTAATAGACGTCTGATGTATGTTGCGGCAAGATGGGTCTCATGTAGACCTCATCGACGAAGGGATCACTGTGGATCTTCTCCGACTGGGCCCACCCGGGCAGGAGCTGCCGGTCGCGCGACACGACCGGCAGCACTACGACCTGCGCCCGCTGACCGCCGACGTCGACAGCGCCTTTCTCGCGGCCGACGGCATCGAGCGCGCCCGCGTGGCAGTACAGGCAGGCCAACTCCCGGAGGTCGCCGGCGCCGAGTCCCTGCGCGTCGGCCCCCCGGTGTCGCGTCCGGGGGCCCTGCTGTGCATCGGCCAGAACTACGCGGCCCACGCTGAGGAGTCGGGCTCGCCTCCGCCGGAGGTGCCGATCCTGTTCTTCAAGCACCCCAACACCCTCGTCGGCCCGGACGACGACGTGGTCATCCCGCCGGACGCCCACCGGGTGGACTGGGAGGTGGAGCTGGCTGTGGTCATCGGGCGTCGCGCCTCCTACCTGCCCTCCCCCGCGGACGCGGCAGCCCACATCGCCGGGTTCACCGTGAGCAACGACGTCTCCGAACGCGCCTACCAGCTCGAGCAGTCCGGTGGCCAGTGGTCCAAAGGCAAGTGCTGTGCCACGTTCAACCCCCTGGGTCCCGCCCTGGTGCCGTATGCGGACGTGCCGGATGTGCAGGATCTGCCCCTCTGGTCCTCGGTCAACGGCCAGGAGCGCCAGAACTCCAGTACCGCGGACATGATCTTCGATGTCGCGACGATCGTGTGGCACCTGTCGCAGTACCTCGTGCTCGACCCTGGTGACGTGATCAACACCGGGACACCGCAGGGAGTGGCCCTGTCCGGCCGCTTCCCGTACCTGCATGCTGGGGACACCATGGAGCTCGGCATCGAGTCGTTGGGCCGACAGCGTCAACGCTTGCTGGCGCACGACGACTCTGCCGCAGACCTGGGCGGCCAGGCATGAGCAGCATCAGGGCGGTGCTCACGCAGGACATCCGCTTCCCGACCTCGCGCTCGCTGGACGGCTCCGACGCCATGAACACCGACCCCGACTACTCGGCCGCGTATGTCGTGCTGGAGACCGACGCCGACGACGGTCACAGCGGCCATGGCTTCGTCTTCACGATCGGCCGCGGCAACGATGTCGTCATCGCCGCGCTCGACGTGCTGCGGGCCCACCTCATCGATCGTGACGTCGAGCCGCTCCTGGACGACATGGGCTCGACCTGGCGCGAGCTTGTGCACGACTCACCGCTGCGATGGCTGGGCCCGGAGAAGGGAGTCATGCACATGGCGATCGGCGCGGTCATCAACGCGCTGTGGGACCTCGCGGCCAAGCGGGCGGGCGAACCGCTGTGGATGTTGCTGTCGGCCATGTCACCGGCCCAGTTGGTCGACCTCGTCGACTTCCGCTACCTGAGCGATGCGCTGACCCCTCAGGAGGCCCTCGCCATCCTCGAGGACCAGGTGCCCGGCCGCCGGCAACGACAGGAGCAGCTGCTTGATCGGGGCTACCCGGCGTACACCACCAGCCCAGGCTGGCTTGGCTACGACGACGCCAAGCTCCAACGACTGTGCCGGGAGGCGGTCACGGACGGCTTCCGGCAGGTCAAGCTCAAGGTCGGTGCCGACCTCGACGACGACATCCGCCGGTTACGGCTCGCCCGCGACGCTGTTGGGCCGGAGATCTCTGTGGCGGTCGACGCCAACCAACGGTGGGACGTGGACGAGGCGATCCGCTGGATCCGCGCACTCGGTGACGACGCGCTGGCCTGGGTGGAGGAGCCGACCAGCCCGGACGACATTCTCGGTCACGCCACGATCGCCCGGGCGATCGCGCCGGTCCGGGTGGCCAGCGGGGAGCACGCCGCCAACCGCGTCGTCTTCAAGCAGTTCCTGCAGGCTGACGCACTGCAGGTGATGCAGATCGATACGGTCCGAGTGGCCGGGGTCAACGAGAACGTCGCCAACCTGCTACTGGCGGCCAAGTTCGGTGTGCCGGTGTGTCCGCACGCTGGTGGCGTAGGGCTCTGCGAGGCTGTGCAGCATCTCAGCATGTTCGACTACGTCGCCGTCTCGGGGACGACGCAGGGAAGGATGATCGAGTACGTGGACCACCTGCACGAGCACTTCGTCACTCCGACCGTGCTGACGGACGGCTGTTACCAGGCGCCGCTGACCCCCGGCGCGAGCACCGAGATGCTGGCGGTGTCCCGGCGCGAGCACCACTACCCCGACGGATCCGTCTGGTCCCCCCAAGGCGTGACCCAGGAGGTCTGATGCTGCCGGCGCTGGGGCTGGGCGGCGCGCCCATCGGCAACCTGTACCAGGCCGTCCCGGAGGACGTAGCGCTGGAGACGGTCCGCAGCGCGATACGGCTGGGCTTCCACCAGATCGACACGGCGCCGCACTATGGGCTCGGTCTGTCGGAACGGCGGATCGGCGCGGCACTCGCCGAGATCGACCGCAGCGACACCCTCATATCCACCAAGGTGGGCCGGATCCTGGAGCCCAACCCGGAGCATGCCCCCGGTCAGCTCGATCCAGCGAACTTCGAGGTGCCGGCCACGCTCCGCCGACGCTGGGACTACACCCCGGCCGGCCTGCGCCGCTCGCTCGAGGAGTCGTTGCAGCGACTGGGCCTGGACCGGGTCGAGATCCTCTACCTGCACGACCCGGACGTGCACGGTCTGGACGAAGGCATCGTCACGGCTCTGCCCGAAATGGTACGGATGCGCGACGAGGGCCTGGTGGATCGGATCGGCGTCGGCTCGGTCGACACCTCCGCCTTGGAGCGGTGTGTCGCCGAGGCCGACCTGGACGTCGTCATGTGCGCCGGAAGGTACAGCCTGCTGGAGCAGCCGGCAGGGCGTCGGCTGCTCCCGCTGTGCCTGGAGCGCGGGGTCCGTGTCATGGCCGCCGGGGTATACAACTCCGGCGCGCTGGCCACCGCGACCATGCCGGAGCAGGTGCTCTACGACTACGCCCCGGCCCCGTCGAGTGTCCTGGACCGGTTGCGCCGACTGCACGACCTCTGCGCCGCGCACGGCGTCGCCGTTCCCTCTGCTGCGGTGCAGTTCGTGGGGCGGCACCCTGCGGTCGAGGTCGTCGTGCTCGGCGCACGATCGCCCGCGGAAGTGAGACAGGCATACGACAATGCGCGAGCCGACATACCCGAGGATTTCTGGGACGACCTGGCCTCCTCCGGGCTCGTGGAGCACGCAGGGTGAGGGTCGTTGACTCCCACCTGCATCTGTGGCGGTTGCCGATATCAACGCAGGACAGCCCGTACGCGTGGATCACCCCTGCTCTGGGACCTCTGCATCGGGACGTCACGGCTGAGGAGGCCGAGGGTGAGCTGGACGCCGCAGGAGTGGGGGCGGCGGTGCTCGTGCAGGCCGACGACACGGTCGCGGACACGGAGTCCATGCTGCAGGTGTGCGACCGCCACGACTGGGCCGCCGCGACCGTCGGTTGGGTGCCGTTGGACACGCCCGAGCAGGCGTCCCGGTTGCTCGACCGATGGCAGCAGCACCGGGCCTTCCGCGGCGTGCGTCACCTGGTGCACGACGACCCGCGCGCCGACTTCTTGGAGCTGCCCACGGTGCGGCGGAGTCTTCAGGCGGTGTCCGACCGGGGTCTGACCCTGGACGTGCCGGACGCGTTCCCTGCCCACCTGTGGCAGGTGGTCGGGATCGCTCGTGACCTGCCGGATCTCGTGGTGGTGTTGGATCACCTGGGCAAGCCTCCCCTGGCCTCCGGCGTGAAGTCGACGGGTTTCGCGGCGTGGGCCGCCCAGCTGCGTGCGCTGGCCGCCGAGCCGTGCGCGGTGGCCAAGGTCTCCGGTCTGCGGATCCCCGGTGCGCGGTATGACGTAGCGACCCTTACCCCGGCGTTGGACATCGCGCTGGAGGCTTTCGGCGCCGACCGCCTGATGTACGGCGGTGACTGGCCGATGACCCTTCCCGCTGGTGGCTACGGCCCCACCCTGGAGGTCTTGCAGGAGTGGGCGGCGCCCCTGTCGCCCAGCGAGCAGTCAGCGATCTGGCACGGGACCGCCGAGCGGGTCTACCGCCTTCCTTCCTGACATCTACGGACGGCTCACGCCCCAGAGACGCCGACGGGAGGGGGGCCGCGCATGTCGCGGCTCCCCCTCCCGTGGTCCTGTCAGCGGGTCGTGCGCGACCTCACTGGTAGAGCTTTTCCTGGATCTCGGGGTTGTCGATGTTGGATTGGTCGTACCAGAACGAGCCGGTGTCGAGGACCGGCTCGACCTCCTCGCCGTTGGCGGCCTTGACCGCCGACTCGACCGTCAGACGTCCGATCTCCTTCGGGTCCTGGGTGATCGCCCCGGCCATGATGCCGGACTTTATCGCGTCGATCTGCGCCTGACCCGAGTCGAAGCCGATGATCGTCAACTCACCGGGCTCCGTACCGAGTTCGTTGGCGGCGTTGACGATGCCGATCGCAGAGCCCTCGTTAGTGCCGTAGAGACCGGCAAGGTCGGGGTTGGCAGCAATGATGGCCTTGGCGATATCCGCGGACTTCAGGTGATCCCCGTCGCCGTACTGGATGTCGACCACGTCGATGTCGGGGTACTCCGACTCGATCTGGTTGACGAAGCCGTCGCGGCGCTCCACGCCGGTGCTGTTGATCTGGCTGTGCGCGACGATGGCGACCTCGCCCTCACCGCCGATCAGCTCCGCCATGTGGTCGGCGGCGAGCGCGCCGGCGACGATGCTGTCGGTCTTGGAGATGTTGACCGGCACCTCGGAGTCGCAGCCGGCGTCGAACTGGACCACTGGGATGTCGTTGTCTTGCGCCTGCTGCAGTAGCGGCTTGCACGCTTCCGGGTCCAGGGCGGCGTAGCCGATGGCGTCGGGTTGGCGCTCGATGGCCGTGCGCAGCATCTGAAGCTGGGCGTCGACCTCGGTCTCAGAGGCGGGGCCGTCGAAGGTCAGGTCGACGTTGAGCTCGTCGGCGGCCTCCTGTGCGCCGGTGTTGACCGCCTGCCAGAACTGGTGCTGGAAGCCCTTGGAGACCAGGGCCACATCCATCTGTTCGCCGCCGTTGGCTCCGCCGGCGGAGCCATCGGCGCCGTCGGTGCCGGTGCTGCCGCCGCCGCAGGCGGCGAGAGTGAGGGCGGCCACGATGCTGGTGGTCACCAGGGTGATACGCGGATTCTTCACGAGTCTGCTCCCTTGCAGTTGATTGCGGTTCGGGGGTTCAGGGGTGTCAAAGGGGATGCCCACGAGCGTGAGCCGGGACCGTCGTCAGCCACCACCTTCGCTGCGGCGCTTGCGTAGGTTGTCCGCGTAGACGGCGATGAGGACGACGACGCCGACGACGACGGTCTGCCACTCCGACTGGATGGCCATGATGCGCAGACCGTTGATGAGGACGCTCATGATCAGGGCTCCGATGAGCGTGCCCAGGATGGATCCGCGCCCTCCGAGCAGCGAGGTGCCGCCGATAATCACCGCGGCGATCGCCTGAAGCTCATAGCCCATGCCCAACTGGGGCTGGACCGAGTTGAGCCGCGCGGCGATGACCACGCCGGCCAATCCGGTCGCCGAGCCGGCCAGCGCGTAGATCGTGATGAGCCAGCGGCGGGTGTTGATGCCGGACAGCCGGGTGGCCTCCTCGTTGCTGCCGATGGCGTAGGTCATCCGGCCGAGGATGGTCTTGGCCAGGATCAAGCCGAACACCAGAGCCAGGCCGAAGAGGACGAGGACAGCGTTGGGGATCTTGGGGATGAGACTGCCCAGCGCGATGTCGGAGAAGCCCGGGACGTCAGTGAGGTAGATCGGGCGGACACCGGACAGCACCAGGGCCAGCCCCTGGGCGACGAGCATCATCGCCAAGGTGGCGATGAAGGGTGGCAATCCGAGGAACGCGACGTTGAATCCGTTGACCAGACCGATGAGGGCCCCCATCGCGATGCCGCCGATGACTCCGACGATCAGCGGCATCCCGGCGTCGGTCAGCAGCAGGCCCGTGATTACCGAACACAGGGTCATCCCGGTGCCGATGGACAGGTCAATTCCACCGGTGATGATGACCAAGGTGGTGCCCACCGCGAGGATGCCGATGACTGCGGTCGAGAGCAGGATCGAGCTCATGTTGCTGACCGTCAGGAAGTTCGAGCTGGCGATGGAGAAGAAGATGATCAGCGCGATGAGCGTGCCGAACGCCAACATCTGCTGTAGGCCCTGACCGAGCCGGGAGCGCAGCGATCCGCTGTCCGCCGTGTTGTCCGGCTTCCGGTCGGGTGGGGCCTCGGACGCGGGCTCGGCCGCCCGCGTACTGGTCGATTCGCTCATGCTGCGACTCCCTCGTCGATATTCTTGGTGGCCAGTTGCATGACCCGTTCCTGGTCGGCTTCATCGGTGCTCAACTCGCCTGTCACGCGACCCTGCGCCATCACCACGATGCGGTGGGAGACGCGCAGGACCTCGGGCAGCTCGGAGGAGATGACGATGATGGCCTTGCCCTCGTCGACGAGCTCCTGCAGGAGGGCGTAGATCTCCTCCTTGGCGCCCACGTCGATGCCGCGGGTCGGCTCGTCGAAGATCAGCACGTCGCAGTCGCGGGCCAGCCACTTGGCGATAACGACCTTCTGCTGGTTGCCGCCGGACAGGTTCTTGACCTTGGCCCGGCTCGACGGAGTCTTGATCCTCAGCGACTCGATGAATCCCTCGGTGACCTTGAGCCCCTTGGCCGCGCGGATGACACCCAGGGGTCCGAGGTACCGGGACAGGGACGACATCGTGAGATTGAACGCGACGTCCTGGTCGAGCATCAGACCGTGCCGCTTGCGGTCCTCCGGCAGATATCCGATGCCGTTCTTCACGGCCACATGGGGCCCGGTGATCTTCACTTCCTCCCCGTGCACCGTGATCGTCCCGGCGGTGATCGGGTCCGCTCCGATGATTGCCCGCGCCGTCTCCGTGCGACCCGCACCCATCAGGCCCGCAAAACCGACGATCTCGCCGTGGTGCACGTCGAAGGAGATGTCACGCAGCAGATGTTTGGTCGACAGGCCGCGGACCGAAAGCACGATGTCGGACATTGAGCGGGGGGGCTGAGCCTTCATGTGGTGCTTGTCGGCGAGCTCGCGACCGACCATCATCCCGATGATCTCCTCGTCGGTGACCTCGTCCACGCGACACGTGTCGACGTACTCCCCGTCGCGTAGGACGGTGACCCGGTCGGCGATCTGGCGCAGTTCCTCCATCCGATGGGAGATGTAGACGATGCCGACTCCCCGGTCGCGCAGTGATCGGATCAATCGGAAGAGCACTTTGGTCTCGGCGAGGCTGATGGCCGAGGTCGGCTCGTCCATGATGAGGATCTTGGTGGCCTCGAAGGACAGCGCCTTGGTGATCTCGACCATCTGCTGCTGAGCGACGGTGAGATCTCCGACCGTCGAGGTCGCGCTCAGCTTGATCCCGAGCTCCTCCAGCAGAGTCTGCGTCTGCTTTCGCAGCACGCCCTCGCGCAGCACTGGACCCATCCTCGGCTCCCGGCCGAGGTAGACGTTCTGGGCTACGTTCAGGTGCGGCAGAAGGTTCATTTCCTGATGGATGATGCTCACCCCCAGCTCCTGAGCAGCACGCGGCCCTGGGATGCTGACCTCCTGCCCGTCGATGGAGATCGTCCCCGAGTCCTTGGTGTAGATCCCGGACAGGATCTTCATCAGGGTGGACTTCCCCGCCCCGTTCTCACCAACGAGGGCGAGGACCTCGCCGCGGTCCAGGACCAGGTTGACATCCTGCAGTGCCTGGACGCCCGGGAACCCTTTGGAGACGTCACGGATCTCGAGGAGCGGACTCATCGCTCACCTTCTTCGTCGAAGTGTTGTAACAGGCCAACCGGCCTGATCGAGACGCTTGCATCTCGTGTGTGTGTTCCAGAGTAGCGAAACATCCTACCTTTGCGGTAGTTGAGGCGGGCTGACTAGACGACCCCCTTGCGCAGCAGGTAGCAACTGTAGGGCACGGTTTCACCCGTCTGGACGAAGATCATGGCGTCCCTGGCGCGCTCGTAGAAGGCGAATCTCTCCACGGAGCCGATCGCGACCTCGCGCCCCTCCGCGGCCTCGGCCACCACCTGGAGGGACCGGGTCGCGTCGGTGATCTCCTCGGGCCGGCCGTCCACCTCCATCCGATCCACGCAGGGGTCGACGAAGTTGTCCAGGGGGAGGACCTGCAGGATGGCCCGCGCCGCGGACTCCGTGTCCGCTCCGCGCAGGTCGACTACGGGGACCTCATACCGGTATGCCGGGAAGTTGCGATCGACCAGCCCCACCCGGTCGCCGTGCCCCAACTCGTCCAGGAGGCGCAGCAGCCGTCCGGTCAGCAGGGGGTCGATGTTCTTCAGCACAGGGATCTCCGATCAGTAGGGGCGGGAAGGCGCCCGCGTGCGGGGCGTGTAGCCGGTGTGGTCGGGGTTGGGTCCTACCCTCCAGCCATCGGCCCCGTCGCCGACCACAAGCGTGGCCATGCCGCCCGCTTCGGCAATGAGGGTGTAGTCCTGGCCGGCGTCCGCGGCGTAGCAGAACATCGTCACGAAGGGGACGTCGCCGACGTTGACGCTGCGGTGCACCCAGTGCCCCGGCACGTGAGCGGCCTGCCCGGCGGTGAGCTCGACCGTCTCGCTGCGACCGTCGAGCGTCTCCAGCAGCATCACGCCTCTCCCGGACAGGCAGTAGTAGAGCTCGGCACGGTTGGCCCTGGCGTGCAGATGGCCTCGGGTCAGCGCGAACTCCTCGCCGATTCGGCCGGGCAGCACCGTACTGGTGCCGACGATGAGGGCACCGTCGTCGTCCACGGTGCGGTGCTCCTGGACCGTGTAGACCAGATGGTCGGGGCCGTGCCTCTGCAACTGCTCCCGGTAGGCAGCGTCGTCGCGGTAGACCCCACCCATGTCCCCGAGGTGCTTCTCGTAGCCCGCGCTGGCACCCGTCATCTGCCCGGTGGGCTCGAGCACGAGCCTCGCGGGCTCGGCAACAGCGACCATGGCCGGCTCCTCTCCTCGTGACTCGACGCGGACTCGGGTATCGGCTCGTCAGGTGCGCCCCAGCGTAGGGGAGGAATCCTGTAATGACAAGCCCTTGACATCCTGTAGGTGCACGTGCCAGGGTCACGTCATCCCCGACCCCGGCAGGTGACCCCGTCCCATGCTCGTCGCCCACGATCTCGGCACCACCGGCAACAAGGCATCCTTGCACCAGGACGACGGTGCCACCGTCGCGTCGGTCACGGTGGAGTACCCCGCGCACTTCGGGCGCGACGGCGTCGCCGAGCAGGACCCCGAGGACTGGTGGTCGGCTGTCGGCGAGGCCACCCGACTCCTGCTGGAACGCACCCGCACCGGCCCCGGAGAGGTCTCCGGCATCGGGATGTCGGGGCAGATGATGGGCGCGGTGTTCCTGGACGGAGAGTTGAATGCAGTCCGGCCGGCCATGATCTGGGCCGACTACCGCAGCGTCACGCAGGCGCAACAGTTGGTGGAGCGCGTCGGATTCGACGCCGCGTACGACGAGCTGGGGCACCGCATCCACCCGACCTACACGCTCGCCAAGGTCATGTGGCTACGGGACAACGAGCCGCAAGCCTGGGAGCGCACCCGTCACGTGTGCATGGCCAAGGACTTCGTGGTGGCCCGGATGACCGGCGTGCTGGTCACAGATCCTTCGGATGCCTCCGGCACGAATGCCTACGACCAGGTCGGCCATCGATGGTCGGACCGGATGCTCGAGGCCGCCCGGATCCCCGACCGGGTGCTGCCCCGAATCGTGTCCTCCACCACCGTCGTGGGGGGCCTCACCGCTGCAGCCGCCGAGCATCTCGGTTTGGAGGTCGACACCCCGGTGGTCCTCGGGGGTGGCGACGGCCCCATGGCGGGGGTCGGTGCCGGAGTCATCACCTCCCAGGACGCCGCCTACGTCAGTCTGGGCTCCTCTTCGTGGATCTCCGCGTCCAGGACCCAGCCCCTGCACGATCCGGCCAAGCGGTCGATGACCTTCGACCACGTCGTGCCCGACCACTTCGTGCCTACGGCCACCATGCAGGCCGGAGGGGCGAGCCTGAGCTGGGTGATGGAGCTGTTCGGCGGCGACGACGCGACCTACTCCCGACTCCTGGCCGAGGCCGACGAGGTGCCCGCAGTCGACGAGGACTTGTACTTCCTCCCCCACCTGATGGGCGAGAGGTCCCCCTACTGGAACGCGGCTGCAGCGGGGACGTTCGTCGGGCTGCGCCGCCACCACCGGCCGGCCCACCTGGTCCGCGCCGTTCTGGAGGGCGTGGGCTTCAACCTGCGGACCTGCAAGGACGCGTTCACCGACAACGGCATCGAGGTGGGCGCCCTGGACGTCATCGGCGGCGGGGCCCAGAGCGACGTGTGGATGGGGATCCTCGCCGACGTCTGGCAGGTGCCCGTGCGACGGCGCAGCATCGTGGCGGACGCCAACAGTCTGGGGGCAGCCGTCACCGCTGCCGTCGGGCTCGGGCTCGTCGACGGCTTCGAGACGGCGCGGTCGCTGTCCGAGATCACTGCGACCTTCGAACCGGACCGCTCTCGGCAGGACCGGGCTCACCCTCAGCACCGTCGCTTCCTCGACGCCTATCAGCAGCTCGAGCCCTGGTTCGAGGGGCGCGAGGCATCCCCATGAACGACACGGTGGTCGTCACGTCGCGCTCGTTCTCCAGCGGCGAGCGCGACCTGGTCGACACCTTGGACAGGGCAGGGCTGCGCGTCGTGCGCTGCCCTGCGGATCACGATCTGAGGACCTTGCAACCTCATCTGGCCCACGCCGTGGGCTGGATCGCCGGCACCGGTCCGGTCATGGCAGAGCACCTCCAGGCCGCCCCGGCCCTCAAAGTTCTCGCCCGCTACGGTGTCGGGGTCGACGCCGTGGACCTGGACGCGGCCGCCGCCGGCGGCGTGGTGGTGACCAACACCCCTGGCGCCAACAGCGAGGCCGTCGCAGAGCACACGATCGCCCTGCTGATGGCGGCGCTCCGGTCTGTTGCCGCAGGCGATGCGATGGTGCGTCGCGGGGACTGGTCGGTCATCCGGGGCCGCCAGCTGTCCGGCTCCGTCGTCGGAGTGGTTGGCTTCGGCCGCGTCGGCCGCGGGACGGCACGGCAATGCGCCGCCCTCGGCTGTGACGTCCTCGTGCACGATCCGTACCTACCGGAGCGCGAGATTGCCGAGGACGGGCATACGCCGGTTCCGTTGCAGCGGCTACGCACCGCCTGCGACGTGGTGGCGTTGCACGCCCCCGGAGGGGCCGTGCTCATCGATGCCGCATGGCTGGAGGACTGCCGGCCGAGTCAGCTCGTCGTCAACACCGCACGCGCGGACCTCGTCGACGAGGGTGCCGTCGCCATGGCGCTGCGTGAGGGCCGCCTGTTCGGCTACGCCGCAGACAGCCTGCAGACAGAGGCCGACCAGGACGGCACCTCTCCTTTGCTGGCCCCGGACCTCAGGGCCCAGGTGACGGTCACCCCCCACCTCGGGGGACAGACGACCCAGGCCATCGACCGCATGGGGGAGGCTGCCGTGGCTGACGTCCTGGCCGTGCTGAGCGGCAGGCCTGCCCATCACCCTGTTGACCTGCCGGTCACGGCCCGCGGCAAGGAGAGCTGACGATGACATCCCGGATGCGTTTCGTCGGCGTCAACACGGCCACCTCGTCGATCATGACGATCTTCCCCGACTGGTCGCGGCTCCTCGGACTCGGCGCCGAGCTGGTCGGCCTGGACATTCCGCTGGGCGCCGGCCCGGGGGCCTACCGTGACGCCCTGACCTCGATGCGCGAAGACCCTGCCTGCGCAGGCGCGCTCGTGACAACCCACAAGATCTCGATGTTCGAGGCAGCTCGCGACCTGTTCGACGACGTCGACGAGTTCGCCGCCGAGGTCGGTGAGGTGTCCTCCATCGCGTTCCGTCACGGCCGGACGCTCGGCGCCGCCAAGGACCCCATCACCGCCGGCCTGGCTCTGGAGGAGGTCCTCGCGCACGACCACTTCGGCCAAGGCGGCGGCCATGTGCTGTGTCTCGGCGCGGGAGGCGCCGGCATCGCGATCGGATGGTACCTCGCGCGACGTCCTGATGCTCCTGCCTCGATGACGTTCCTGGACACCGCGCCCAACCGGCTGGCCCACCTACGGGAGGTGGTGGACCCCCACGCTGCCTGGACCGATCTGCATACCGTGGCCACGGCCGACACCGACGTCGCGGCACTGGTCGAAACCCTACCCCGGGGCAGCCTGGTCATCAACGCGACGGGCCTGGGCAAGGACCGACCCGGCACGCCGCTGCCCGATGGCGTCGCCCTTCCCCGGCAAGGGGTGATCTGGGAGCTCAACTACCGCGGCACGCTGGAGTTCCTCGGACAGGCCCGTGCCCAGGCGGAGGAACAAGACCTGACCGTGGTCGACGGCTGGCGATACTTCATCCACGGCTGGACCCAGGTGATCGCCGAGGTCTTCAAGGTGCCCATGGGTCCGGAGGTCGTGCAGTCCCTCTCCCAGGCCGCTCAGGACACTCGATGAGCGGGGTGATCCGTACCGTTCTCGGCGACATCCCGGCCGATGTGCTCGGGCCCACCGACTATCACGAGCACCTCTTCCAGTGCAGCCCGCTGCTCCCCGGTGAGGACCTGGACGACGAGAGCGCCAGTCAGGCCGAGGCCGGCGACCTCCGGTCATCCGGTGCGACCGCCATGGTGGAGGCCACTCCTCGAGGACTCGGGCGCGACCCCGCCGCTTCGGCCCGCATCTCGGCGGCCACCGGGCTGCACATCGTGCACGTCACCGGCGTGCACCGGCAGGCCCACTACCCCGAGTCGCCCGACCTCGTCACGGCCTCCATCGAGAGCCTGATCGAGCACATCGAGGCCGACCTGTATGCCGGGATGGACGGCACGGCGGTGCGCGCGGGTGTCGTGAAGGCCGGCGCGGGGCTGTGGGCCCTCACCGACTTCGAGCGCCGCTCGCTGGATGCGGCGGGTCAGGTCTCGGCCCGGTCGGGCGTGCCCGTCATGGTGCACCTGGAGCACGGCAGCGCGGCTCATGAGGTCCTGGACCGGTTGATCGCACAGGGATGTTCTGCTGGACGGGTCGCCCTGGCTCACCTGGACCGCAACCCCGATCCTGGTCTGCACGCCGACCTCGCGCGCAGGGGATGCTATCTGGGCTACGACGGTCCGGCTCGACATCAACACTGGCCCGACTCGGTGCTCCTGGACTGCCTGGCCGATGTCGTCACACAGGGGTACGCCGACCGCCTCCTCCTCGGCGGCGACGTCGCCCGGCGCAGCAGGTACCTCGCCTACGGCGGCATGCCGGGCCTGCGCTACCTCTTCGACCGCTTCGTTCCGCGGATGAGGGCACGCGTGGGCGAGGACGTCGCCCATCAGATCCTGACCGCGAACCCGGCGCGGTGGCTCACCTGGCACCCGAGGCCCCTGAAGGGACACCACTGATGACCATCTCGTCCACATCGCACGACACCAGTCTCGAGGTGCTGGCGGTGAGTCCCGTCATCCCGGTCGTCGTTCTCCAGGACGCCCAGCAGGCGCTCCCCCTGGCCGAAGCCCTGCTGTCGGGCGGGGTCGGCATCATCGAGGTCACGCTGCGCACCGAGGCAGGCCTGGATGCCATCGCCCGTATCGCCCGCGCGCTCCCCGAGATGCTCGTCGGCGCCGGAACGGTCATCACCCGCGACCAGGCCAGCGCGGCCGAACAGGCCGGCGCACGGTTCGTGGTCACCCCCGGAAGTCCAGCGACTCTGGTGGACGCGGTGCTGACGGCCGGTTTGCCGCTCCTCGCCGGCGCCAGCACCCTGACCGAGATCATGATGCTCATAGAGCGCGGCCATCGGGCAGTCAAGTTCTTTCCGGCGGAGCAGGCCGGAGGCGTCGAGTACCTTCGGGCAGTCCACGACCCTCTGCCGCAGGCCGTGTTCTGTCCGACCGGGGGTATCATCCCTGCCACGGCCGAGGACTACCTCGCCCTGCCCAACGTGAGTTGCGTCGGAGGCTCCTGGCTCACCCCCGCCGGCGTGTGCGCGGCAGGCGACTGGGCCACGGTGCAACAGCTGGCCCACGAGGCCAGCACGCTAGGGTCCTGATCATGGAGGCATCCGACCCGGGAGCCGGTGTCTGGCCTCGCAGCCGCCGAACCGTCGACCGAGCCTCTCCGCTGCCCTACTACTACCAGCTCAAGGAAATCTTGCGCGAGCGGGTCACCTCCGGAGAGCTTGCACCCGGCGACCGGCTCGACGGCGAGCACACCCTGTGCGAGCGCTACGGCGTCTCCCGCACTGTAGTCCGCCAGGCGCTGTCGGACCTGCATCGGGAGAACGTGCTCGACCGGCAGAAGGGCCGAGGCACCTTCGTGGCGCACGAACGCACCTCACAGAGTCTCGTGCAGTCGCTCAACGGCCTCTACGACGACATCAGGTCGATGGGCCGCACGCTGCGCAGCGAGGTGCGCACCCTGACGGTGGAACTGGCCGACGCCGACGTGGCTGCGCGACTCGAGATCCCGCCTGAGACTCCGGTCACCGCCATCGAGCGGCTGCGGTTCGTGGACGATGAGCCATGGGTCTACACGCTGAGCCACGTTCCGGTGCGCTACGCGCCGGACCTTGTCGCCCAGGACCTGCGCGAGGACTCCCTGTATCGCCTGCTGCGCGAGCGGTACGGCCAGTCGCTGGTGCGCAGCCGGCGCATGGTCGAGGCGCACCGCAGCGACCCGCCGCTGACCAAGGACCTGCAGATCGGCCCGAGCGACCCCGTGCTGAAGCTCACGAACGTGACCTACGGAGCGCACGGTGCACCGATCGAGACCTTCATCGCCTTCCACCGCGCCGACCGCTCTCGGTTCGAGGTCAACATCGTGCAGTCGGAGCAGGGCGATCCGGCGCAGCCCATCGTCCGTCTGCTCTAGGTCATCGGCCGCGACGCATGTGCCCGCCGCGACTCGGCCCTCAGCGCACTGCGGCTCGCCCGCCCGCCTTCTCGAACTCGGTCACAGCGACCTCGGTCAGCTCGTCCTCCAACATCTGTGCGGCCACGGCCTCGCCCACCGTGAAGTGGGGCACTCCCGCAGCGGCGAGCTCGGCGACCTGGTCGGCCGAACGCAGCGAGGCCGCCAGAATCCTGGTCCTGCCCCCGCCGATCGCCTGCTGCATCTGGACCACGGAGTCGACGCCCGCACGTCCCGCATCTGACATCCGACCGACATAGGGTGCGACCCAGTCTGCTCCCACGTCCCGAGCCAGAATCGCCTGCACCGGGTGATAGACGGCAGTGACCAGGACCGGGCAGCCGTCGTCCACCAGGTCGCGGGCCACCCGCAGACCGGCCGAGGTCGAGGGGACCTTGACGACGACCGGTCCCAGCGACCGCAACCAGGCGGCCGAGCTGGTCATCTCCTGGACGCCCGTGCCCAGGACCTGCATGAAGATCACCGGGACGCCCAGTTCGGAGAGCCATTTGTAGATCTCGGGGAGATCGCGTTGCGACAATCCGGCGCGGGACAAAATGGTGGGATTGGTGGTCACACCGGCGAAGACGCCGGAGGCCCAGAGTCGCTCGACGGTGCTGCGGTCGGCGGAGTCGATATAGAACGCCATGCGGCCTCCTCGGGTCGATGGTCAGCGCTCGGAGTGGCGGTCCCCGGCGTGCAGCGTCGTGTCGATGCGCGCGAGGGTGCGTGTGGTCCGCGCGGAGTGGTCCCAGGCTGCAGGGTCCGGGGTGCCGCGACGGACCTGCCTCGCGAACGCTGCCGCCTGCTCGGCATACTGATCCGAGCCTACGGCTAAGGAACGTCGATCCGACCCAGACTCCACGATGACAGTCCCGACATCTCCGACCAGGTCGGAGCGGAACAGGTCGGTGACACTGACCGACCCCGCCGAGCCGACCACGGTCGCCGTGCCGACCATCTGCGCGTCGAAGCCGCAATCGAGTCCGGCCGTCACGGAGCCGTAGCGCAGACTGGCGGCCACGTGTGTGAAGACCCCGCCTTCCTCGTCGCGGCTGTCTACCGCCACCACCTGGTCGGGCTCCCGCGACAGGATCGCGCCGAAGAAGTCGACCGGGTAGCAGCCCAGGTCCCACAGGGCACCACCGCCGAGGTCCGGGAGCAGCCTGATGTCCGGCTGTGGCGTTCGCTCGAGGGCGAAGTGCAGCCTGGCGTGCAGGGCGCACACCTCGCCGATGTCACCCCCGGCGATGACATCCCGGATCATCTGCAGCTGTGCATGATGGCGATACATGAACGCCTCGCCCACGACCACGCCGCTGGTCGTCGCGGCGTCGGCGATCCGGTCGAGGTCACGGGCGTCCAGCACGATGGGCTTCTCGCACAGCACGTGCTTGCCCGACTCCACTGAGCGTAGGATCCACGGGGCGTGAAGACTGTTGGGAAGGGCGACGTAGACCACCTCGATGTCGGGGTCGGAGAGCAGCGCCTGGTGGGTCGCGTAGGGCCTCTCGATGTCCAGCGCGTCCGCGAAGCTGTCCGCTCGGCCGCTGGCGCTGCTCACCCCCAGCACCTCACCGGCGCCGGCTCGACGGATCGCAGGGACCACCTGCTCGTGCGCGATCCTGGCTGCACCGAGCACACCCCATGTCGGAGGGCTGGGAGGGCTGTACACCATGGTGCCACCTCCTCAACTATGGCCGGATCACAGAGCAGAGTTCCGATGTCTGCCCCAGGGTAGCGGCACGGGTTGGGTTGTCATGACCGCGAACGCGGCAGAATCTGCCGCTGGGCATGCGGCGACGTCCCAATGGTCGGATAACCTACTGATCATCGCGCAACGCCGCGCGCGGGACGGCGAGAGGAAGCACGTGGGCAAAGTCATCGTCTTCGGGTCACTGAGTCAGGATCTGCACCTGCACATGGATCGGCATCCGCATACCGGTGAGACGGTCATGTCGGGTGACATCGAGTACCGGTTCGGCGGCAAGGGCGCCAACCAGGCAGTCGCTGCAGCAATGGCCGGTGCGTCGTCCGTCTTCGTCGGCAAGGTGGGCGACGACCCCCAGGGTCACGCCTACCTCACCCGGCTCGCTCGGTTCGGGGTCGACACCTCTGCGATGGAGGTCGTACCCGGCACGCCCACCGGTACCGCCATCATCTACAACGACGCCGACGGGGAGAACATGATCGTGGTGGCGCCCGGTGCCAACCACCGCATGACCGCTGCGGACATCGACAAGCTCGAGACCCTCGGCGAGGGCGACGTCCTGCTCATGCCGCTTGAGCTACCGCTCGACGTCGTCGGGCAGGCCGCTCACTTCGCGCGAGAGCGCAGGGCACGGGTCGTCCTCAATCTGGCTCCGTTCGCGGCGCTGCCGGACGAGGTGCTGAGCGGGTGCGATCCCGTCGTCGTCAACGAGCACGAGGCCGGGCTGCTGAAAAGAGCTGGGTCGACGGTGCCGTCGCTGCTGGTCACCCTGGGGGCCGCCGGGTCGCGCTGGGGCAGTTTCGAGGTGCCCGCCCGGTCCGTCTCGCCGGTCGACACAACCGGTGCGGGGGACGCCTACTGTGGGACGCTGGCCGCCCGGCTCTGTCTCGGTGACCCCCCTGAGGCGGCGATGACCGCCGCGTCGGAGGCCGCCGCGCGCTGTGTCCTGCACGACGGAGCGCAACCGAACCCCGAGACCTTCGATGAGGGAGCGCGGCGATGAGGATCGGCTGCCACGGGCTGGTCTGGACCGGCAGCTACGACGCCGCCGGCATCCGGGAGGCGGTCCGGCGCACCAAGGACGTCGGCTTCGACCTGATCGAGTTCCCGCTGATGGACCCGGCGACGTTCGACACGACAGCAGCCCGCTCGGCTCTGGACCAGGAGGGGATCGTCGCCACTGGCAGCCTGGGACTCAGCGCGGCCACCGACATCAGCGGCGAGGAGCCGGAGGCGGTCCGGGCCGGTGAGGACCTGCTCAACCGAGCGGTGGACGTCCTGGCCGCGCTGGGCTCGGAGCACCTGTGCGGGATCATCTACAGCGCGATGCGCAAGTACGACACGTTCGCCACGTCGCGTGGGGTGGCCAACAGCCAGGACGTGATCGGACGGGTCGCCCGTCGAGCAGCCGATGCGGGCATCACAGTGAGCCTGGAAGTGACCAACCGGTACGAGTCGAACGTGCTCAACACCGCCCGACAGGCACGTGACTTCGTCGCCGGCATCCCCGGGGTCGAGGTCGGCATCCAGCTGGACAGCTACCACATGAACATCGAGGAGACGGACATGTTCCTGCCGATCCTCGAGACCGGCCCGCAGCTGAAGTACGTGCCCGTCGGCGAGAGCCACCGCGGCTACCTGGGCACGGGCAGCGTCGACCTCAACAGTCTGTTCCGTGCACTGCAGCACATCAGTTTCGACGGCCCGGTGGTCTTCGAGTCGTTCTCCTCCGCCGTGGCCTCGGGGCAACTGACTCGGACCCTGGGCATCTGGCGGGACCTATGGGACGACGGTGACGAGCTCGGGCGGCACGCGCTGGGCTTCATCCAGGCACAGCTGTCGGCCAACCAGGCGGCGACCGGCTACTGAGGAGCCTCCCCGGTCTGCTGCCCCGCCGACTCCGGGGCAGGTTCGTCCTCGTCCTGGGCGGCCCGTGCGTCTGCCTCCTCCTGGGCGCGCAGCGTCACGCGCAGCCACTGCTCCACGCCGTTGATGTGCACGATCATCGCCGACTCGGCGACGTCCGCCTGGCCCAGCTCGAGGGCCGCGACGATCGCACTGTGCTCGGCGATGGTGCGAGCCACCGCACCGCCCTCGGTCAACCCCCGCCAGACCCGTGCCCGCAGGATCCTGGGGGACAGGCCGTCCAACAGGCTCATCAGATAGTCGTTGCCGGCCGCCGCGGCGACTAGCCCGTGAAAGCGCAGGTCGTGCTCGACCAGCTGCTCGACGTCGATGTCGGATCCGATGGACACCTCGTCGCGCAGCGCGGCGAGGTGCGCCACGCTGATCATTGACGCCGCCTTGCGGGTGGCTGCTGCCTCAAGGAAGCGTCGCACCTCCATCAGTTGCAGGACGGTGTCGTCCTGGTGCATGTCGACGACGAAGGACAGTGCCTCGGTCAACAGCGCCGGCCGGAGCGACGTGACGTAGGTTCCGTCGCCTCGGCGGACGTCCAGCACCCGGAACATCCCGAGCGCCTTGACGGCCTCACGCAGTGAGCTCCGGGACAGGTCCAGTCGCTCGCTGAGCTCCTTCTCCGGCGGCAGCCGGTCGCCCGGTCGCAGCTCGCCGGTGATGATCATGCGCTTGATCTGCAGGATGGCCTCGTCCGTGACCGACATACAGTCATGGTAGTGACGGCGATCGGCGGCATGCCCGACCCGACCGGCGCCGGGCTCGATACATGCACCTCACGACTGGAGACCCTGGTGACCACGATCGCGCAGGTGGCACAGCGCGCCGGGGTCTCCACCGCCACCGTGTCCCGGGTCCTCAACGGCAAGCCGGTCCGGGCCGACCTCGCTCAGGCCGTCCAGCGAGCCGCGGCGGACCTTGCCTACCTGCCCGACCGGACCGCACGGTCGCTGCGGCGGCGGTACAGCGACGTCGTAGCCCTGATCCTGCCCGACATCGAGAACCCGTTCTTCACGTCCGTCGCCCGGGGCGTGGAGGACGTCGCGCAGCAGGCCGGCCTGTCCGTCGTGCTCTGCAACACCGATGACGAGCCGGCCAAGGAAGAGCGCTACCTGTCGATCGCGGCCGGCGAGAACATGGCCGGCGTCATCCTCGCGCCGGCCAGTGCCACACCCCGGTTGGCACCGCTGACCGACAAGCAACGGGTGGTGGTCGTACTCGACCGCCCCGTCTCCGCCGAGGTCGATCAGGTGTTCTTCGACAACATCTCCCTCGGTCGGGAGGCCACTCGGCGGCTCCTACAGCGGTCCTTCACCCGCATCGCCTGCGTGACCGGACCTCGCCGGACCAGCACGGCTGTGGATCGGGCCGCCGGATGGCGAGCCGCCATGGAGGAGGCGGGTTGGGCCGCGGATGACGCTTTGTTGCGGCACGTGAACTTCAAGGTCGACGGCGGCAGGACCGCGATGCGCCATCTCCTCGATCTGGCCGACCCCCCCGATGCGGTGCTGGCCACCAACAACCTCGTCGGGGTCGGTGTCCTACAGAAGCTGGTGCGGACCTACGGGAGCACCGATCACCTCGGTGTCGGCATCATCGGTGATCTCCCCTTCGCCACCTCACCGGTGGAGGGGCTGACCCTGGTGCCGCTGCGGCCGCGAGAGCTGGGAGTCCAAGCCGCACAGCTCTTCCTCGAACGGCTCCGAGGCGACGTGGAACCGGCCCGGCGGGTCGTCGTCGCCGATCGGTGAGCGGTCAGAGCAGGAAGAATTGCCACAGTAATCGATTGCTGACAAGGTGGGCTGATGCCAACATCTGCCTTCCTGGGTGTCGACATCGGGACGTCGAGCAGCAAGGGCGTGCTCACCCTGGCCGACGGCACCCTGGTGCGAAGCGCCGTCCGGGAGCACTCGGTGTCACGCCCTGCGCCGGGTCAGGTGGAGATGGACGGCGAGCTCTGGTGGGACGAGTTCGTCGAGATCGCCGCCGAGCTGACCGGCCCCGGAGCCGTCGTCGTGGACGCAGTCGGCGTGAGCGGCATGGGTCCGTGCGTTTTGCTGACCGACGCCGACGACCAACCGGTCCGACCAGCGATCCTCTACGGGGTGGACACCCGGGCGACAGCCCAGATCGCCGAGCTGGAGGCCGAGCTCGGTCGCGAACAGGTCCTGGAGCAGTCGGGCTCCGTGCTGTCCAGCCAGGCGGTCGGCCCCAAGCTGCGCTGGGTGGCGCAGGAGGAGCCGGAGGTATGGCGCAGAGCCCGCCGGATGTTCATGCCCGCCTCGTGGTTGGCCTTCCGGCTGACCGGCGCCTACGCCCTGGACCAGCACTCCGCCAGCCAGTGCACGCCGATGTACGACCGGCATACCCAGGACTGGCACGAGCACTGGGCCGGCGTGGTCGCGGAGCACCTGGACCTGCCAACCCTGGCCTGGTCCGGGGATCAGGCGGGGCGCACCTCCCAGGAGATCGGCGGCATCCCCGCTGGGACACCGGTGACCGTGGGCACCATCGACGCCTGGTCCGAGGCGGTCAGCGTCGACGCGCAGAACGTCTGCGACCTGATGCTGATGTACGGCACCACCATGTTCCTGATCGCCACCGTGCCCGAGCCGGTGACCAGTGAGGTCATGTGGGGCACCACCGGCGTGAGGTCGGGCACCCGTAACCTCGCCGGCGGCATGGCATCCTCTGGAGCGCTCACGGCATGGGTCCGTGACCTGACGGGCGGGTGTGACTACCCGACCCTGCTGGCGGAGGCCACGGAGTCCGGTCCGGGGGCCCAGGGCCTGCTCGCGCTGCCGTACTTCGCCGGGGAGCGCACCCCGGTCTTCGATCCGCAGGCCCGCGGCGCCATCCTCGGCCTGTCGCTGACCCACACCCGGGGGGACCTCTACCGAGCGGTCCTGGAGGCCACCGCCTACGGCGTGCGTCACAACGTCGAGGCGATGCGCGAGGCGGGGGTGCAGGTGGAGAGGGTCGTCGCCGTGGGAGGTGGCACACAGGGGGAGCTGTGGACCCAGATCGTCTCCGACGTCACAGGGCTGGACCAGGTGGTGCCCACCCACACCATCGGGGCCAGCTACGGGGCCGCCTACCTCGCCGCCGGCATGGTCACCGACGTCGACATCGCCCAGTGGAACCCACCGAGCCACACCTGCTCCCCCGACCCGGACCGAGCAGCGCACTATGCGCGCCTCTACGACCTCTACCTCGACCTGTACCCCGCGACCAAGCACCTGACCCACACCCTGGTCGACCTGTCCCATCCCGTCGACGTGAGCCCCCAAGGAGAGTCGTGACCTACACCCTGCCGACCGCCACCAGCCGACCCGTGGCCCCGTCCCGCACCGCATACCTCGTCGCCAGCGGTGATCTCCGACCGGCCGCCAACACGGCCGGTTGGCCCACCCAGGTGGAGCTCGAGGGGTTCGTCACCGACGCTCTGGCCGAGCACGGCTGGAGCGTCCGACGCGTCCCGGAGGTCGACCCGCAGACCGGACACGGCTTCATCACCAGTCAACGAATGGGGCTGCAGGCCTTCCAGCAGATCCCGCTGGATGCGCCACTGATCGTTGCCGAGGCCATCTGGCAGTACAGCCACCACGTCCTTGCGGGCCTGCGCACCCACCGCGGACCGATCCTCACGGTCGCCAACTTCGCCGGTCGCTGGCCCGGGCTCGTGGGGCTGCTGGGCCTCAACGCGGGAATGGCCAAGATGGGCCAGTCCTACTCCACGCTGTGGACGGTGGACGGCACCGATGAGTGGTTCCGCGATGGGATTGCCGCCTGGGTGCAGAACGGTCGGGTGGAGCACGACACCTCGCACGTGCGGGACCTGCCGGATTTAGCGGACAGCCCGGAGCGGGCCCTCGGCATCGCTCTCGCTGAGCAGCTGCTCGACGAGAAGGCCATCATCGGCGTCTTCGACGAGGGCTGCATGGGCATGTACAACGCGATCTTCGACGACGAGATCCTCAACCCCATCGGCATCTACAAGGAACGGCTCTCCCAGAGCGCCCTGTGGGCCGAGATGCAATGGATCACCGAGGAGGAGGCTGCAGCGGTCGGGCGCTGGCTCGAGGAGGCCGGCATGCGCTTCCTGATCGGCACCGACGATGCCACCGAGCTGACCCAGGAGCAGCTGACGTGGCAATACAAGATGTATGTCGCCGCGCTGTGGATCAGCGACGACTTCGGGCTGGACGCGGTCGGCATCCAGTATCAGCAGGGCCTGAAGGACCTCACCCCCGCCTCCGACCTGGTCGAGGGGCTGCTCAACAACGTCGTCCGCCCACCGGCGACCAGCCGGGACGGCAGCCGGGTGCTCTACGAGGACGAGGCGCTGCCGCACTTCAACGAGGTCGACGAGGGCGTCGCGGTCGACGCGCTGGTGACCAACAGGGTCTGGCGCGCGATGGGCCTGGACCCTGCCACGACCCTGCACGACGTCCGCTGGGGGGAGCAGTTCGACGGGCAGTTCGTCTGGGTCTACGAGATTTCCGGCTCCGTACCGCCGTCGCACCTGATCGACGGCTACCGGGGCGCCGAGGGCTGGCGGCAGGGTCCGATGTTCTTCCCCGCCGGAGGCGCCACGATCAACGGAGTCTCCAAACCCGGTGAGATCGTCTGGTCCCGCGTCTACCTGCTCGACGGTTCGTCGCTGCACGTCGACATCGGCCGGGCCAGCGTCGTCGAGCTGCCCGAGGAGGAGACCCGACGCCGCAAGGACGCCACCAACCCGGAGTGGCCGATCGCGCACGTCGTCCTGCATGGGATCACCCGGGATCAGTTCATGGCGCGGCACAAGGCCAACCACATCCAGATCGCGTATGCGCAGGACGCGGCCGGAGCCGACAAGGCCTTGGTCGCCAAGGCAGCGCTCTTCACTCGGCTGGGCGTCGACGTCCACGTGTGCGGCGAGGTCGACCTGGGCTGAGGCGGCCAGAGTGCACACATGCACGATTCTGCCGCCCACGTCGCTCCTCCGGGTGGCGAGGACAAACCAGTCATCTGCCACCCTCGGCGAGTGGCAGCGATCCTCCGGGGCCCGGACGAGCCCGAGAAGGGGCTCGCCGCACCCCCCGCCGACGTCAGCGAGGGGCAGCCTGCACACGAATGACCTCCACGGTGAAGCCCAGGGCGAGCGACCGCTGCACCAGCGCATGACCCAGCGCCGTCGAAGGGGTCAGAACTCCACCAACACGCGCCGCGCCTTCCCCGGCGACCAGGGCCAGCCCGGACTGGCGATACGCGCTTCGGCAACGAGCCACACCCCAGGGGTCGTCGCCGCGGCCCGAGTCGGTGGAGGAGCTCGCCGATGGCGTGGGCCCAGAGCCGGGCGATGGTGTCGGGGGCCTCAGGGGGAAAAGGCGCCCTGTTGGGCGATGGAGCGCCGAGAGATCCGTAGCGCGGCGACGAAGGAGAGGCGGTCGGGGTCGTGACCGGCGTGTTCGGCGGCCTCGAACATCAGCCAGCGGATCGCGTAGTGGCAGCACAGGTGGCCCCAGATCTCCTGGGTGACCAACTCTGGGGACTTTGAGCGCAGCACGGCCCACGGCCCGCGCTGGTGGGTCTTGAGCTCATCGAAGGCGGTCTCGATCTCCCAGCGTTGCGCATAGGCGCCCGCCAAGTCCGCCGCGGGCGCCTGCTGGTGGTCCAGAATGGTGGTGACCAGCCGGTACGGGCCGGCCGGGTCGCGGCCGTCATCGATCGTGTACTCGATCACCCGGACCCGCCGAGGGTGTTGGCGACGACGGTCGGTGCTCGAGTCGAAGACATCGGCCAGCCAGGACCCGTCGGGCAGGTCGCTGACCGGCTCCAGGCGCAGGTTGTCCTTGACCCGCCACAGCAGGTCGGCCCCGGTGGCGGCGGCCTTGACCCAGGTGGTGAAGCTGTAGAAGCCGCGGTTGGCCAGGCACAGCATCCCCGGTGCCAGCCGGGCCAGCAGGCCAACAGACAGGGCGTTCTCCGAGGTGGTGTACGGGCCGAGCACGGCGTCGAACATGGCGTGGGTGCCGCACTCGGCCAACGCGACCACCCGCGCCTGCGGGAACGCCGAACGTTCCCCCTTCATCACCCCTGGACGGCCGAATCCGGCGTCGTTGGCCGGGGTGTCCGGCAGGTCCAGGCACGTCCCGTCGATCGCGACCAGGCGCCGCCCGGCCAACCAACACCATGGGGTGTCCGGACCTGCCAACGGTTGCGCGACCCGGTCGAACAGCTTGGCCAACGGCTCGGCTCCCAGCCGGTCCCGGGCGTGGGAGATCGCCGCCTTGTTCGCCAACCGGTGCCCGTCCGGATCCCTGCGCGCCCAGGCGATCCCGTCGGAGATCAACGCCAGCACGTCCTCATACGAGCCCTCCGAGTGCAGCGCCATCCCCATCGCGAAATACGCCATCGACCGCGCCGGTAACGACCGGCGCCGCTGCTCGGTCCGCCCACACTCCGCGATCACCGAGTCCACCACCTCGGCGGGAAAGACCCTCATCAACAGACCCACCGACACCAGATCCGGCAACCGCCGGTCCGACTCGGCCTTCCTCCAACCAGAACGGGGCATGCCCCCAAACTACACCGGTGCCACTCTAATTGAACGGTATTGGAACTAGACCGATGACTTGGACCGCTCGCGCTGGGCGCCATTGGCTCAAATGTGTTGCAGCAATTACATCGGGCGCTTGCGATGTGGGCAACGGCGTGTGCATGGTAGGGGCATGACTGCGACGCACGACACGGCTGCGGCGAAGATCGTGGGCCTGCTGGAGGCCCTGTCGGACGCCGACACGGCCGCGCGTAGTGGTCTGACGGTTGTCGAGCTCTCGCGCGCGTTGGGTCGGGAGAAGTCGGTC